>DASQAT010000056.1 GCA_035635555.1 Candidatus Dormiibacterota bacterium | reverse complement strand
GCCGAGCTCGAACAGGGCGCGCGCCAACAGCAGGATGGCGTGACGCCCGAGCCGCGCCGCCAGCCGGGTCACCGTCGACGGCGCGCATCCCAGCGAGCGCGCAATCTGCCTATGCGCCGAGCCGGCGACCAGCCCCGCCGCCACCGGCCGCATCAGCTCCGGCCGCTTGCGATAGTAAGACACTGCAAAAGTCTGCCTGGAAAAGGTGTGCCCGCAGCTCAAACAGAAGAAGCGCGGCACCCGGGAACGCCTCTGACTGGCATACACACCGTGACGGCGGAAGCGGTATCCCGGTGCAGTCCGCCGATGCTCGGGACACTCGCGTCGGGGGCAGAACGAGGGTTGAAAGGCACCCAGGTGCTCGACGGGAGTGGCCGGCCAGTGCACAGAGCCCGAAGACTCAAGGAGCGTGCCACAGACCCGACTCGAGCAAGAGACGGCCCTTCAATCACTTCCGCAACCGCACCCCACCACGCTCGTCCGCCAGAAGACACGACCTCCGACCACCCTCACGCCTTCGGTCGCAACACTCTCGGCGCCACGTTGGGCGGGATGCTGTAGAGTACCGTTCCCCGGGCCCCGCCAGGACCGGCGTACAGGAGACGTCATGCGGCACGCGCCCAAAGGCCAGTTGGCACTCGGCATCCTTCTCCTGCTGGCGCCGTGCGCGCCGTCCTGGTCCGCGGCCCCGGCTCAGACGCGACGAGCCGGTGGACCGTACGCGGCGGCCGCGAACTGCGGCGCGTGTCACGATGTGATCTACAAGGCCTGGGGCGAGTCGCCGCATGCCCGATCCGCCACGAGCCCGGCCTACCTCGAGGCGCTGCGGCGCGTGATCGAGCCGGCGACCGACGCGAAGGCGGCGCGTGAGGCGTGCGTCTGGTGCCACGCCCCCACCACGCTCACGACCGGAGACATCGAGCTGCAGCATGGGACTTCGCGGGAGGGGGTCACCTGCGATTTCTGCCACACCGTCGCGGATGTGGACCTGGACAAGACGCCGCCGTTCGAGCTGAAGCCGGGTCCGGTGAAACGCGGTCCGTTCGAGTACGGCAGGATGCGGGCGCACGAGACGCTCCGTTCGTCCCTGCATCGTGCCAGCCCACTCCTGTGCGCCTCCTGTCACGAGTTCAAGAATGCCAAGGGGGTTCTCGTCCTCTCCAATTACAGCGAGTGGAAGGAAGGGCCGTACCCTGTGCGCGGGGTCCCCTGTCAGGACTGCCACATGGCTCTCGTTCCCGGCACGGTGGCGAAAGACGCACCGGCGAAGGGAGCGCTCCGGATCGTCAACCAGCATCGCCTCGTCGGCGGCAGCGCCATCAGTCAGGTGGCGCGCGGTCTGGATCTGAAGATCGAATCGGTGGCGGCCAGCGGGGGCTCCGCCGATGTCGTGGTCGTCGTGAAGAACGCCGGCGCCGGTCACTCCGTGCCGGGCGGTCTGTCCACCAAGAGTCTCGTCCTGGCGGTCGGCGCCGAGACCTCCGATGGCAAGCTGGATTACCGGCAGGAGAGAGTGTACCGGCGCGAGCTGAATGACGAGAAGGGTGTTGTCCTGGAGAGCGTCGCCGATCTCTTCTTGAAGGCGGCGTCGGTCGGGAGCGATACGCGGATCAAGCCGATGGAGTCACGCCGGGAGCGTTTCACGATTCCGGTCCCGACCGGGGCGCGCGCCATCGTCGCCCGCCTGGAATACCGGGACGCCTCCGACCCCCGAAACGCGGCGCCGGTGACGTCGATCATCACGGAAGTCAAAGAGCCGCTTGTCGCGCACTGAAGACCCCGCCCGACCATCCCGGCGACAGTTAACCCCAGTCCGGACAACCCGATCCGGCCGCGGGCCTGGAAGCCGCGTCTGTCCTGACGTTCAAGGCCGGCCCCCCGCCGAACGGAGCTTGTGGCGAAGCGCCCGGGGGAGGTGTATCATTAAGGACCGGAAAGAGAACTTCCTCGGAGATGACCATGAAGCGCGCAATGACCCTGGTTTTGCCGGCCCTCCTGCTCTGCATCCTTCCACTCCTGGCCGCGTCTTCCCAACAGAAGATCGTCGGCGTCGATTACGTCCTCGCCTTGATGGACGCGGGGATCGATCAGAAAGAGATCATCCACCGCATCGAGGAGAAGAACCTGGCGTTCCGTCTTGCTCCAGGAGATCTCGATCGACTGCGCGAGGCGGGAGCGGGCAAGAATCTGATCGAGGTGATCAGTGCCGAAAGCGCCGTCCTGGAGAATCACGAGGGCGCGCGCTCCGGCGGAACGGCAGCTCCCCAGGATCAGCGCGGAACCGGCGCGAGCCAGTGGGGTCGCCCGAGCCGTCTCGGTGGCGAGGGGACGGGGACGCCCGAAGGAGGGACTTCGCAGCCGGACGCCACCCAGGCCCCGCCGACCTCCTCCCCGGATGACGGGGCGGAGTACAACGGCGAGGGTATCCAGGAGGAACCGTACGGCGGGTCTGGCGGATACGGTGGGTCCGGCGGCTATGGCGGGTATGGCGCGTATCCGGACTACGATTACTGGCCGGGATACTACGGCTTCGTCTACTCCTACGGCTATCCCTATCCTTATTATTATTACCCTCGCTACTACTATCCCTACAGGTCCTACTACTTCTCCTCGCCGTACTACTCGTATCGCCACCACTCCTTCGGGTACGTTCCGCGGGGCGGCGGGTCGTTCCGCGGCGGTTTCCACGGCGGCGGAGGAAGTCCACGCTCGTCACCCCGTGGCGGGGGCGGTTCGCGTCCTTCGCCGCGCGGATCGCATCACTGATCCAATCCAAAGGCCGGCTGGTATAGAATCTTCGTCCGCGGGGCGTAGCGCAGCCTGGTAGCGCATCTGCTTTGGGAGCAGAGGGTCGGTGGTTCGAATCCACTCGCCCCGACCACCCCCGGGCTCGAGAGCAGGACCTCGGGCCCCTGGACGAAGTCATACGAACGCGCCTGTAGCTCAGTGGATCAGAGCACCAGCCTCCGGAGCTGGGAGTCGGAGGTTCGAATCCTCTCAGGCGCGCCATCCATCCTGCGATCCCCCGGCGCCCGGAACCGGGCGCCGGGGTCGTCGCTCTCCCACGAGACACGGAATCGAGAGCGGGCATGCAAAATGAAACCGGGATCGGTGGGCCGGCGCGCCCGGCCGGTCTCTGGCTGCAGGTCGTCGCGCTGTTCCTCGCGGCGTTCATTCCGATGGCGTGGTTGATCGGGAGGCGGACCGTTCCGGCGCCGGCACCGGCGCCGCTGGTCCTCGACCCGTCCGAGCCGATCGTCGGCCTCCAGGCGAGCGCCGAAGGGCTGCGTGCCGGTCCGTCGCCGACGCGGCTGCCGCAGGCGGCGGCCGGGGGAGTCTACAGGCTCGAGCTCGTGCCCGGAGGCGGCGACCCCGCGGCGCACCCCCCCTACCAGGTGAAGCTCGACGCGCCGGGCGGGAAGGAGCTGTGGCAGGGATCGTGGACCGGCCCGAAGGAGACGAAGATCCAGATCGTCCTTCCGGCCGAGGGGCTGAGACCAGGGCCCCACACGCTCGTGACCGTCGATTCCACCGGCCGGCTGCGGAGCTTCCCGTTCCAGGTGCCCTAGTCGCGGGCTCGCGACGCTATGGTAAGATGTGCCGCTCCGTCAGTCATCGAGGTGGCGGTCGACGGGCGCGGCCGGTTGCAGATCGACGCGCCTGTAGCTCAGGGGACAGAGCAACGGCCTTCTAAGCCGTGGGTCAGGGGTTCGAATCCCCTCAGGCGCGCCATCCGTCCCCCTTGCGAAGACCCCGGGACGAGCGATCGCGACAAGATGCGGTGAGTGTAGCTCAGGTGGTAGAGCCCCGGGTTGTGGCCCCGGTTGTCGTGGGTTCGAGTCCCATCACTCACCCCAGATCGTTTCACGTGAAGTGGGCCGTTAGCTCAGTCGGTAGAGCAGCTGACTCTTAATCAGCGGGTCGGAGGTTCGAGTCCTCCACGGCTCACCAACCCCCTTCGTAGGAGGTCCCCGACATGGCCAAGACCGTGCGGATCTTCGGCAAGGACACCTGACCCTACACCACCGCGGCCCGTGAGGCCTACGTCAAGGACGGGTACGAAGTTCAATACCTCAACGTCCTGCAGGACCGGACACTCCTCTCGGAAATGTTGAAAGTCTCCAAGGGGGACCGATCGGTCCCGGTGATCGTCGACGGATCCAAGGTCCAGATAGGCTACGGGGGCGCCTGAAGCGTCTGAGACTTCGGCCGGCGGCCGGAGGTCGAATTCTTCCCCTGCATCAAGTCGAGAGGAATGGTGTGCCCGGCACGACGGCAGATCGCGAGCGGTTCCAGAACGAGATCGGCTCGCAGCTCGAGCGCATCGAGGAGGCCGCGAAGATCTACAAGTATGCCCTCGGCCGGATCGTGCGCGAGCTCGAGGCCGACGCCGGGGCCGTCATCCTCCGCAGGCCGGTCTCGGGCGAGCTCGTGACCCTGGGCTGGGGTGAAGTCGGGAAGGGGTGGGATGATGCGACCGCCAACGCCTTCCTCGATCTGAAGCGCCCCGAGCTGCCGCGCAACGAGATCATGGCGCCGATCCTGATCGGCGGTCGGGCCGCGGGGCTGATGGCGCTGCGCCGCCGCAAGGGGACGTTCGAGCCGGGCGAAGGACGCTTCCTGGCGCGCCTCTGCCGCAAGGTGGCGCACGAAGCGGCGCTGCGCGAGGAGCGGCGCGTCAACCACGTCGTCGATCAGATCAAGGACAAGACGGTCCGCGAGCTGCGCCCCAAGGACCTGTTCTACCAGATCCTGCACGGCCTCAGGACGCTGACGCGATACGACCACAGCAGCGCCATCCTCATCGCCGAGGAGGACGCGGCGCGGCTGGTGCTGCACGCCGAGCAGATCGCCTGGGCCAAGCGAAAGAGCGACCGGATCGGGCGCAGGATCCGCGTGCCCCGCGAGCTGCGCGGAACGCTGCAGCGCGCGACGGCGATCCGCTGGGTCTCGTTCGCCCGCGCGAGGAAAGGGGCGCCCCACGAGCCGGGAGCGGGAGCGCGCGACGACGGCTCCCGCGACCACGAGGCGCTGGCGCGTCTTCTGCGCTGGGGTGGCCGGGGCGCCGAGCCCTCCGAAGGGACGATCCTCTGGGCTCCCCTGCAGCACGACGGGGAGTTGCTCGGTCTCCTGAAGATCGCGGCGCGCCGGCCGGGGGCCCTCGCCCTGCCCGAGGCGGCGGGTGTCGAGCGCGTCGTCCGGCACCTGGCCTCGGTCATCCACAACGCGCGGCGCGCCCTGTCGATGGAGGAGCGGATCCTCGAGGCGGAGAAGAAGCACGCCATGGCCGACCTGGCGCGGGCCATCTCGCACGACGTCAAGAACGCCATCGGCGCCATCCTGCCGCTCGCCCAGCAGGCGCGCGAGGAGCTCTCGACCGGGACCTCCAAGCCGGACGTGCTCGCACAGGACCTGGCGCAGATCGAGCAGTCGGCGCAGATCTGCCAGAGGATCTTCGACGGCATGCTGCAGCTGGCACGCTCGGAGAGCCGTCCGACCGGCAGCGCCTCCCTGTCGAAGGCCCTGGAGGGGACGCTGGCGATCCTCGGAGCGCGGGTCAAGCGGGCCGGTGTCACGCTGGAGATGAAGATCCCGGACGGGCTGCCGGAGGTCTCGGCTAGTCTCGGAGGGCTCGAGCAGGTGTTCCTCAACCTCTTCACCAACGCCCTCGACGCCATGCCGGCCGGCGGGCGCCTGAAGGTGCAGGCACGCCACCTCGGCGCGCGCGTGGAGGTGCGCATCGCCGACACCGGCGCCGGTATCACGTCGGAGGAACTGAAGCGGATCCATGAGCCGTTCTACACCACCAAGCAGGAAGGGTTCGGTCTGGGGCTGGCGATCTGTCGTTCGATCCTGTGGGAGAGCGACGGCGGGATGACCGTGGACAGCCAGCCGGGGCGCGGCACGACGGTCAGCGTGGTCCTGCCGGTGGCGGGGGACAGGAGCGGCGCGCGCCCGGCGCGGCCTCAGCCGGAGCCGCAGGCGCCCGAGGGCCCGGCCCCACGCGTGGACGCCCCGTGAAGCCCCGCTCGGCGCGCGTCCTGGTCGTGGATGACGATCCGGCCATGCTGCGGACGGTCGAGCGCATCCTGTCTCCGCGCCACCACGTGCTCGGCTGCGCTTCCGGGGAGGAGGCGATCGAGGCGATCAAGCGCGAGCCGTACGACGTCGCCATCGTCGACGTGCGCATGCCCGGGCTCGACGGGTTCGAGGTGACGCGCGCCATCCGCTCGCTGCGCCCGCGCACGGAGGTCATCCTGGTCACGGGCTCGGTGACCGACCTGGACGACAAGCTGGTCAAGGCGATCGAGGAGCGCGCCTTTTATTTCATCACCAAGCCGTTCTCCAAGACGGTCCTGACCTCGCTCGTCTCCTGGTGTCTCGACATGCAGCGCCTCGCGGAGGAGCGCGACGATCTCATCCACAGATTAACCGAGGATCTGGAGCGGGCGCGCCGGTTCCAGCGGGCCCTCCTGCCGCAGGGGCTGCCGAAGAATTTTGGAACGGTGCGGGCCGCCTCGGCCTGGGTGTCGACCGAGAGCCTGGGTGGAGACCTGTACGACATCGTCCCGCTCGCCGGCGACCGCCTGTTCCTGATCGTCGCCGACGTCGCCGGTCACGGTGTCGCGGCGGCCCTGCTGGTCGGCATGATCAAGACGGCCATCGGCCGCGGGCTTCAGGAGATGATGGGGCAGGGGCGGATCGATCTGATCCCCGCCGCGCGCGCCGTCCTCGACATCCTCGCCCCGCTCAACGCCAGCCGTGTGGTGACCGCCTTCTTCGGGATCCTGGACGTGCCCGGCCGGGAGCTGCACTACCTCAACGCCGGCCACCCTCCGGCGGCCCTCTGGAAGCCCGGCACCGCGCCGCGACTCCTGTCGGCGACGACGCCCCTGCTGTCGTACGGGATCGACCTGGGGCGGCAGCCGAACGCGACGGTCCCGTTCGCGCCTGGCGATCGCCTGGCGATCTATTCCGACGGATTGTACGAAGTGCGCGATCCGTCCGGGAACGAGTTCGGGCGGGACCGGCTGGTCCGCGTCCTCACCGAGGGGCGCGGCTCGATCGAGCAGGCCGTCGAGTCGGCGATGGAGCAGACGCGGAAGCACGCCGGGGGGCGGCCGCCCGAGGACGATCTGACGCTGCTCGTGGTGGAGTCCGGCGCCGCCGGCCCTACTCGCCCGAAAGGGTGACCTCTTTCAGGCCGCCCGTCCGGGGATCGCCGCGCAGGACGCGATGGTTGTTGGTGTCGGCGATGAAGACGGTGTCGCCGTCCACGGCCAGACCGCCCGGCTCGTGCAGGGTGCCCGGATCGCCGTCGCCGAAGAGTGTCTTCGTCTCCATCGAGCCGAAGGCGATGGCTTTGATCTTGTTGTTGTAGGAGTCGGCGACGTAGATCGTCCCCGCGCCGACGGCGATGTCGAGCGGGTGCTGCAGCAGCACTTTGTCGGGCGGTCCCACTTCGTCACCGAACTCGAACAGACCGCGCCCCACGATCGTCTTCACCGTCGAGTCCTCCAGGTCGATGACGCGCACGCTGCTGATCTCGCTGTCGGCGATCAGGATGTAGCGCCCCGCCTGGGCCAGGCCGCTCGGCTGCGCAAGGGCCGCCTCGGCCACGGGGCCGTCGACGTGGTCCTCCCGCCCGCTGCCGGCCCACGGCCCGATGAGGTGCTTGTCGGTGTCGTACACCCAGATCTGGTGGCTGCCCGCCATGGCGATCAGGAGCTGCCGTCCGATGCGCAGCAGCGCCCAGGGGGAGCGCAGCGCCACGCTCCTCGGCACCGCCGGATCGAACGGGCCCGGCTCCCTGCCCTTTTGGCCCGTACCCGCCAGCGTGGTCACCTCGAGAGTCGAGAGATCGACACCGCGCAGCAGGTGGTTGCCGGCGTCCGCGACGTACAGGTGCTTGTCGTCCGAGGTCATCCCCTGCGGGTTGTGGAACGACGCCTCCCCCGCCGGACCGTCGTGCGCCCCGGCGCCCCCCTCGCCGACGATCGCCTGCACGCACCCCTCGAGATCGGCGACGATGAGGCGGTTGTGCCCGCTGTCGGAGATGAACAGACGGTCCTTCGCCACGTGCACCTTCCCCGGGAAGCGCAGGAAGGACCGGTCCGTGTCGGGGTCGGGTACCGTGTCCGGCCGCCCCTCGACCAGGATCCCCTTGCGCCGCCCCTCCTCGAGGAGCGCCTCGATCTTCGAGACCAGGTCGTCCTCCTCGATTTCACCCGACAGCGTGTCCGCGACGTACCCGGCCGGATCGACGAGGACGATCGTCGGCCAGGCGTGCACGGCGAAGCGCTCCCAGATGTCGTGATCCTTGTCGACCAGGACCGGGTGGACGATGCCGTATCGCTGCACGGCGCGGCGGATGTTCTGCGGGTCTTTTTCCGAGATGAACTTCGCGGAGTGGACGCCGATGACGACGACCGGATCCTTCGCGAAGCGCTCTTCGACGCGTTTCAGCACGGGCAGGACGTGCATGCAGTTGATGCAGCAGTAAGTCCAGAAATCGAGGACCGCCACGCGGCCGCGCAGATCCGAGGCCACGCTCAAAGGCCTGCGCGTGTTGATCCAGGTGAACCCCGGCAGGAACTCCGGGCAGCGCACGCGGGGTGTCGACATCCTGGGAATCTATACCCCGTGGCTCCGAAAGGAAAGGGAATTCACGGCCGGGGGCGCAGGAAATCGGGCGGCGTCAGCGCAGCGAGCGCTTGATCTCCGCCGCCAGCCATTCCGCCTCGCGCTTGTCGCGCAGCATGGTCGAAATCGTCAGCGGCCGGCCTGTAGCGCGCGCGATCTTCAAATCGTAATAGGGGGTCGTCCCGACCTGCATGCCGACCTTCAGCGTGATGTCGCCGATCTCCCGGGTGGGGGTCGCGCTGGACCAGGTCAGACCGAGAAGACTGCTGTTGAGCGCCAGACCCGTGGGGCCCGCCACGACGCTGGTGCGGAGGAAGATGGTGTAGAGCGTGATCAGCACCATCAAGAGCGTGAACGGCACGAGGACGACACCGATCACGCCGCCGACGAAGACCCCGAACGGGTTCCTGTGCAGATCCCATGGAACCAGGACGAAGAAGAGGGCGGCGGCGCCGCAGAAGATGCCCGAGAACAGGGCGGTCACCAGGATGGCCTTGATGTTCCTGCAGCGGGGGAGCACGAAGCGCGTCCCCCCTTCGGGGACCGGCTCGACGAGGATACCCGAAGTCTCCGGCCGCGCGGGGGCGCGGGAGGACGTCGTCCGCGCTTCGGCTTCCGGAATCGTTCCGGGCGGGGCCGGGGCGACAGGGATCTCGAACTGCTCGTCGTAATCGACGCCGGCGAGAGGGGCGCTCGCCTCCAGGCGCCAGACGACGCGATCGTTCGGATTGTCGCTTCGGGTCGGCGGCGCGTCGAACGGCAGACGGAACGACACCGGGATGTTCTCGCCGTCGGGGCCCGGCTCGAGCCTCTCGCGGCCCACCGTCTGCTCCTCCTGCCACACGACCTTCTCCCAGGTCGAGCGGCTGTCCCCCGAACCGCTGACGACCTTGTTGATGCAGGTGAGCGTCAGGTGGACTGTGCTGTCCTCCGGCAGGCGGTTCGCAGCGATCCGGGCGCGCAGCGGCCCGCCGAGCGTCGCCGTCGCAGTCTCCATCTCCAGCCAGGACACGCCGAACCGCCAGAAGCGCAGGCTCAGGTTGACGGCCCAGATGAGCAGCGCCGCCCCGGCGAACGGGAAGATCAGGGCGATCCACGCGACCGCCTTCCCCTGACGGATCGCCGGCACGGCGCCCAGGAAGGTCGCGGGAGCCGACACCAGGTTCCAGAAGATCGCGAACGCCCAGGCGAAACGAAGATGGGACTGAGAGCGGATGCGCACGGGGGAAAGTTAGGTCTCGATGAGCGCCCCGGCAAGCGCAGCCGGAAGAGAAGACCAGGGCCGGCGGTGCCGCCGGCCCTGGCCAATCACACGAAGTCGAGCTCTAGGTGCACTGGATGGTGCGCTCGCAGAAATTGCCCGGAAGGACAGAGCCGCACGCCCAGCCGACGACGTGCTGGCACTTGTTGTTGATGCACTGCTTGTCCGGACAGCCCGCTGCAAGAGTCGGCGCCGGGACGACGACCGAAAGGGCCGACAGGTAAGGCGTCGCCGGGCCGTGCGCGGGAGGCGCGAGCAGTTGGAACGACGCGACTACGGCGATGAGAACCAGCAGACGCACGCTGTAACGGATCGACCTGCGCATGGCGCGTTCCTCCAGTCTCGGCGTTGAACGGCTCGTCGGAGGTGCCGAGGAGCATCCGGCGAGACTGCGCCGCCGGCGGCACCACCGGCAAGAGGCCCGTCCCAGCAAAACGGGGGTTGAAACCTGCGACCCTTGTATCACCGGAACATCGGACCGGCAAGAGGGGTTCTGCGCAATCGTCGCCGATTCCTTGAATTCTCCGCAGTCCGGGTGGAGAATCCTTCGGCCAAATAAAAGGAGGGTTCCGATGATGAAAAAGCTGCTCACCGTATTGGCGGCGATATCCATGACCGGAGCGATCGCGGCTGCCACGCGCGCTTCGAGCGCGCCAGCATCCGGCACCGACTACGAGCCGGTGCTCGACCCGGCGAATTTCGTTTCAGTGATCGACAACCCTTACTTCCCGCTCCCGGTCGGCAGAACGCTGGTCTACGAAGGGATCAAGGACGGCCAGAGTCAGGTCGACACGGTGGTCGTCACCGATCAGACGAGGGTCATCGAAGGGATCACCGCGAGGATGGTGAGCGACGTCTCCACCCACAACGGCACGCTGCTCGAGAAGACGTTCGACTTCTACGCCCAGGACAAGCAGGGGAATGTCTGGTATCTCGGCGAGGACACCACGGCGTTTCTCGCGAACGGGAAGACCGACACGTCCGGGTCGTGGATGGCCGGGGTCAACGATGCCGAGCCCGGACTCATCATGGAGGCGAATCCTCAGATCCCGGACGCCTACCGGCAGGAGTTTCTTGCAGGGCAGGCCGAGGACACCGCCTGGGTCGTCGAGCGGGGAGGGACCGTCACCGTGCCGTACGGCAAGCTGCGTAACACGCTGAAGACTCTCGAGGCGACGCGGATCGAGCCCGGATCCTACGACCTGAAGGTCTACGCGCCGGGCATCGGCATCGTGCTCGAGCAGTCGCTGTCCGGGGCCCCCGAGCTCGCGAGCCTCGTCAGCGTCACCGGGCCATAGGGGCGCGGTCTACTTCGGGCAGCCGCTGTGCAGCTGCTTTCCTGCCGGCGGCTGCCCCCCCTGTTGCAGGTTCGCCGGGCTGATGCTGCTCACGTAGCGGCACTGCGCGTAGTGATAGATGTCGCTGGCTACGCTCCAGGCGTACTGGAAGCCCGTGGTCGAACTCCCGTCCGGCGCGCCCCAGAGCGAGTACGTCCGAGGATCGGCGTGGTCGGACGTCACGGTGAACGTCGCCTCGCCGTCGGTCGTCACCACGATGTTGCCCGCGACGAAGTCCCGGTCGGGCTCGGGCTCCGCCCCCGCGCCCGTCTCCGTCCAGTACGTGACGACCCCCTTGTCGTGCAGCCGCTCGAGGCAGTCCGGCGCCGGGTGACCGTAGCGGTTCTTCTTCCCCACGGAGATGATCCCGACCCGCGGTTTGATCGTCTCCAGCCAGGTGTCGTTGGTGCTGTAGGCGCTGCAATGGTGATTGACCTTGTAGACCTCGACCTGGCCGACCTTCGAAGCGACGGACGATTCGATGTCCAGGTAGTCCTGGGCCTTGAACCCGCTCAGGTCGCCCCCCATGACGGCATCGAACCGGCCGTAATGCACCACCGCAACGAGGCTCAGGTCGTTCTCGTTGCTCGTGGACTGACCATTGCCGTCGAGCGCGACGATTTCGATCGTGACGGGCCGCGCCGAGCCGGCGCCCAGCACGATTCTCTGGCCGGCCTGCCCGGTCCGCCTCTTGTCCTTCACCGCGTCGGCGTACAAGGCGTACGTCGAGGAAGGGTAGCTCCCGCCCCTGTCGATGGCCGCCGTGGTCAGCGGAAACCGTCCCAGGACCTCCCCGGCGCAGCCGATGTGATCGCTGTGGTAGTGGCTGGCGATGTGGTAGTCGACGTGGTCGATGCCGAGGCCACGCAGATAACCGACCGGCTTGTCGCAATTGTTGAGAAGCCCGTCATCGAACAGCACGAACTGGCCGTCGGGGGCGATCAGCACCGCACCGTCCCCCTGGCCGACGTCCATGAAGTGGAGCTGCAGCGGCTGGGCCTGCAGGGGAACGATTCCGAGCAAAGCGAGACAGAGAACGACGGACCATCGCCATGTGGGGCTCATGGCAGACCTCGATGCGCATCCGCGCGCGGGTGTCTATCGGGTTGTCGGAGGACTCATGCCACGGTTTGTACCCCCCGCCGTGCGCGAGTGTCAATGCCGCAGGGTTACAAGTTTTCGGGCTTGTATACCCTGAATACAAGTTGGATTGCTTGTATCAGCGCAGAGAGTCGAGGCTCAGGTCCGCCTGGTCAACCGGCGGTGGCGAGACGCGTGGGTCGCGCCGCTGACGACGACGCGGGGGATGGACGAGATCTCTGGCGTGCTTTGCGATGCTCGACCGGCGTTCGACATCGCAGGCTGCCGCGAAAGTTGCTATCACGGCGCCCCGTCGCAGGCGTCCCCGATCCCGTCCAGATCGCTGTCGCGCTGATCCGGGTTCGGCACGCCCGGACAGTTGTCGTCGCAGTGCGCGGTCGCGCCGCCAGTGCAGGGGTGGTCCGCGTACTGTCCGTCCAGGTCGCCGTCGTTCAGGATTCCGTCCTCGTCGAAATCGTCCAGGTCGACATTCTGCGTGAAGACGTCGTTGTCTCCGAAGCGCGCATCGGCCCATATGGCGTGCAGTCTGTTCCCCACGGCGACCGGCTCGTCGTAGTCTCCGTTGAATAGGCGGTTGGGGTAGATGCCGTCGGAGATGCGGACGCTCGGGCCGAAGGTCACCCCCCCGTCCGTCGAGAAGGCCAGGTATTCCGCGCGGAGGCTGCCGGCGGCGTCCGGCCGAAGCAGACGGTAGGTGACGCACACTCGACCCTCGCCGTCGACGACCACCCAGGCCAGACTGTGGGAGTCGCCCGAGAGCTTGACATCGTCTACGCGGACGGATGGGCTCCAGTGATCACCGCGATCGTCGGACCACGCCAGCTCGACCGAGCCGATCAAAGAGGTGGATCTCGTCCAGGCGACGTAGACCCGACCGTGATGCGGGCCGCCGCTTCGATCCACGGCGACGGTGGGCCAGCCGACAGCGTCGAACTGGCGGACTCCGCCCGCAGGAGTATCCGTGACGTGTCGATCGGTGGTCGGCCACGTTCGACCGCCGTCCAGGGATCGAGCGAACCAGATCCTCTGCGCATGGTAGATGGTCGCCCACGTTGCGTAGACTTCGCCCTCGATTCCTACGGCGGCCGTCGCAAAGCCCCCGAAGGCGCTCTCGGCCGAGATCTGATGGGGTGTCGAGAACGTGGCGCCGTGATCCGTGCTTGCAGCGAAGAAAATCCGCCAGGAGTTCGGCCCGCGCGTGCGAGAGAAATCGTTCCAGAACACGAAGAGCGCATCGGAGACCGGATCGATCGTCATGTAAGGCTTGTCCATGGACCGGTTGAGCCCGATATCGGCGGTCTTGACGAATGTCTCCCCTCCGTCGGTGGACTTGAGAATTCCGATGCTGACATCCGTCTGGTCGCGAAAGTGCGGCACGAGGATCGTCTCGATGTAGAAGTTCCCCTGCCGGTCCGCCTTGATGGAGGGGTCGCTGCTGTAGACGTCGTTCTCGAATCGCCGGCTCTGCCAGGTCTGTCCACCGTCCCGGGTCCAGGCCCAGTTCAGGCGCTTCTGCCGGTTCCCGGGATTCTGCGGATCAACGGAGATCACCTCCCAGAAGACCGTGACGAGGTGGAGCGGATCGTTCGGGTCCACGGCGAGAGAAGTCTCCGCCTGCTGATTGCCGATGTGGTCCTGGTTGACGCGGACGTTCGCCGGCCACGCGGATTCGGCGCCCTGTCCTGTCGTATCGGCGAACGCAAAGACTGCCACGAGGTACGTGAGGAGGGGAAGGCGTCTGCCCTGTCGCATCGGTTCCTCCAGAGTCCGGTCATCCGGAGGCCGGACGCGGTGAGTTTTGGGGTTCGGGCCAGTCTACCACCGAAAATGTGCTGTCGACTCTAGGAAGCTTCCGTGATGCGGATGCTCTTGAGGACGCTCATCGCTTTGGCTCGGGCGGCGTCGATGGGCTCGGCGGTCGTCACCGAGATGTGGACGTCTATCCAGGTTCCCAGGTCGACCCATTCGCTGCGGATGTGCGTATTGCTGCCATCGGGGGTCTTCATGTCGTAGAGAACCGCATCCCATTTGTCGATCTTCACAATGGACGTGTCCTTCGGATCGGGAAGGTGATTCTTCTTCCACGAATCGGTCTCGCCTTTCCAGAACTTCTTGATGCTGTCCGGATCCGGACGTTCATGTCCCAGCATCGAACGGACGCCTGAAGGTGCCCTGACTGTAACTCATTGCTGTTTCATCCCTTATCCTGTAGTGCCACGTGGCATGCAACCTGCTGTGCGTTGCTGCATGCAGCCTGACATGCTGGACAAACTCGACGACAAGATTCGGGGCAAGGCGGGGCGGAGCGTCACTCCCACTCGCGACGCCGTTCGGCGTGTCTGGCGGTCACGCTGGCTCGAGGCGGCCTGGGCCTTCGGGCGGGACATCCGGTTCGCCCTGCGCTCTCTCATGCGAGCCAAGGGCCTGACTGTCACGGTGGTCGTGACGCTCGCTCTGGGCATCGGGGCCAACGCGGCGATTTTCAGCGTGGTGCGGGCCGTGCTGCTCGTTCCGCTGGTCAATCGCGACGCCGATCGCCTGATCTACATCCGCCAGAGCGCTCCGGGCGTCGGCACCGAGAACATGACCTTCTCCATGCCGGAAATTATCGATCTCAAGTCCGGTGCCAAGACGATTGCCGCGTTCGGCGATTTCTCCACGGTCGACTTCACGATGATCGGATTCGGCGCCGAGCCTCGTGTGGTGACGGCCGGCGTCGTCAACGGGTCGTTCTTCGACGTCATGGGGCTCCGGCCTGTGCTCGGCCGCCTGCTGAACGCCGGCGACGACGGTCCCAAGGCGGCGGGTGCGGCGGTCCTTACACACCGTTTCTGGAGCTCCACGCTCAACAGCAACCCGGGGGTGATTGGCAAGACGATCCGGCTCGGTCCGGGCACCGCCACCGTCGTCGGCGTCCTCGAGCCGTCGCTGCCCTATCCGGCCGAGACGCAGATCATCGCGAACGTTGTGACCAGCCCGCATCACCTCGGGGCGACGATGGTGACCGACCGCTCCCACCGGATGACCGAGCTGTTCGGCCGCCTGGCACCGGGCGCCACGCTCGAGGCGGCGCGAACGGAGCTGACCGCCCTGCACGCGGCGATCATGCACGAACACCCCGAGGCGTACGCCAAGTCGGCGCACGTTCAGCTCCGGATCACGACGCTTCGCGATCAGCTCGCGTCGTCCGCACGGACCATCCTTCTCGTCCTGCTTGCCGCGGCCGCTGTCGTCTTCGTCATAGCGTGCTCGAACGTCGCGAACCTGATTCTGGCCCGCTCGGTGCGCCGGGAGGGAGAGCTCGCTCTGCGCGCCGCCCTGGGCGCCGGTCATGGCGCGCTCCGCCGCACCCTGCTCGCCGAGAGTCTCCTGCTCTGCGGGGCCGGCGCCGTGCTGGGACTGATGCTGGCGGATCCCTTTGTGACCGCGGTCGCCCGCTATGCCTCGCGTTTCTCCATTCGTGCGCTCGACGCCACCGTGGATCACAGCGTGCTCCTGGTCGGTGCGGGGCTGGCCATGGCCGCGGCCGTGCTGCTCGCGTACGTTCCACGTCTTCCCTCGTCCACGGCAACGGCAGGCTTCAGGCTGGCCAGCGGCAGCGCCCGGATCACTCCTGGCACCAACCGCCGTCTGCGGATGTTTGCGACGACTCAGATCGCCTGTTCGTTCGTGCTGCTTGCCGGCGCCGGCATGCTGGTCGTCGCGCTCACGGTGCTGCAGACGGCGAACACGGGCTACGACATGCGACACGTGCTGGCGATCGACGTGCCACCCTCGGCGCCGGGCGTCGGCGGCGCCTCGGCGATGACCTTCTTTCAGGAAGCGATCCGGCGGATCGAAACCCTGCCGGGCGTGCAGGGGGTCGCGGCCGGGATGGTCGTGCCCTGGCGCGACCCCAGCTCGGGCCTCAAGTGGCAGTTTGCCGTGGAGGGCTACCACCCCGCGGATGGCGAGGACAACCCGACCGGGCGAATGCGGCTCATCTCGCCGCGGTTCTTTGCCGTGCTCGGAGTTCCGCTCCTCGCGGGCCGCGACTTTACGGATGCGGACCGTGACGCCAGCGAGCCCGTGGCGATCGTCAGTCAGAGCGTCGCACAGCGGCTGTTTCCGAACGGCGATGCACTGAACCGACGCGTGTGGTGGACCGACCCGCTCTTCGCCAAGGCGCCACCCCTCCGCATCGTCGGCGTCGTGGCGGACGTTGACGACGAAAACGTCGTGCAGGCTCCGGCCCTGACGGTTTACCAGCCGGCCTGGCAGGGGCGCTATGCCACCCGCCTGTTCGTCCGCGCCGCCGGGGATCCGTACACGCTCGTGCCGGCCGTGACGCGCACCCTCCGCGACCTTTCCGCCGATCAGGCCGTGGAACGCCTCACCACGCTGGAGGATGTCCGCGCCCAGGTGCTCGCTCCGGAGCGGCTGAACGCGTTCGTGTTCACCGGATTCGCCGGCACCGCGCTGCTCATCGCGGTCGTCGGCATCGCCGGGGTGCTCGCGTTTTCGGTGAGCGCGCGGACGCGCGAATTCGGCGTGCGGCTGGCGATCGGCTCCACGCCGCGGCAGCTGCTGACGCGCGTCCTCCTGGAGGGCGCGCAGATCGCCGCGACAGGGATCGTCGCCGGCGTTGCCGGCGGCTATCTGCTCGCCCGCATCGCGGAAAGCTACTTCGAGACCGCGCGCATGCCGGGCGTGCTGCCGGTCCTCGGCGCAGCCACCGTTCTCATGGGCGCGGCCGTGGTCGCCTCCCTGGTGCCGGCGGCGCGTGCTTCGCGCGTGGACGTCCTGCAGGCGCTCGCGTCGGAGTAAGGCGAAGGCGGTGCCGAAGGCGATCGGCTGGCACACCTACGCCTCATCCATGAACATGTGAGCCGGGAACGCGTGCTGTCGGGCCCGGCGCTCTATAATATCCCCCTGTTCCTGCGCGACCCGTGCCGCGGCGAAGAGCCGTCGCAGCCGAGAGGGACGCGGAGCCGCGAAGATCCCGTGGCATAGAGGGAGCGATGGCGCCGAAGACCCTGAGCGATCATTTCGAGGATGAGGGCCGGAGCACCCCGGCGCTGACGGTCGACCTGGTGACGCTCCTGAGGCAGATGGGGGAGTGCGGCAGGCGCCTGACACTCGTGGTGCGGCGCGCCGCTCTTTCGGGAAGCCTGGGGTTGCAAGCGGGCGGCGAGATCAACGCCACCGGCGACACCCAGAAGAAGCTCGATGTCCTGGCCGACGAGGCCGTTCTGGAAGCGGTCGGATCGACCGGACTGGTGGGCGCGATCGTGTCCGAAGAGCTCAAGGAGCCGCGGGCTCTTGCCGGCCGGGAGGGGCGCTACGTCCTGTGCGCCGATCCGCTCGACGGCTCGTCGAACACCGACATCGATGCTCCGATGGGGACAATCTTCGGGATCTATCGAAAGTCCGCCGCCGGCCCGATCGATCCGGCGCATGATCTGCTCCGCAAAGGTTCGGAGCAGGTCGCCGCGGGCTACATCCTGTATGGTCCGAGCACGATGATGGTCTACACCGCCGGCGCCGGCGCGCACGGCTTCACGCTCGACGAGGAACGGGGCGCCTTCGTCCTGACACACGAGGCGATGAAGTGCCCCGAGCGCGGTATGTTCTATAGCGCCAATCTCGGCAACCTCAACCGCTGGTCGCCAGGCGTGCGCCGCTACGTCGAGCATGTGACCGCGCCGGACCCTGCGACCCGGCGACCGTATTCGCTGCGCTACATCGGGGCCCTGGTCGGAGACGTGCACCGCAGCCTGATCAATGGAGGGATCTATTTCTACCCGGTGGACGCCGCCCATCCCGACGGCAAGCTCCGGCTCATGTACGAGTGCGCCCCGATGGCGATGATCGTTGAGCAGGCGGGCGGGCGCGCCAGCACCGGAACCGGCCGGATTCTCGACATCCCGGCACGGACCATTCATCAACGCACGCCGCTCGTCATCGGCAGCGCGGCTGAAGTGGCCCTGTACGAATCATTCATGGAGTGAGGAGAGCGACGTGACCGAACGAGTCCGAGAGATCCTGAGCTGGTACGGCAGTGACAACCCCGGCACCCTGGCCAACCTCTCCCGGCTGCTCAACCACGGCAAGCTCGGCGGCACCGGCAAGCTGGTGATCCTGCCGGTCGACCAGGGGTTCGAGCATGGCCCGGCGCGCAGCTTCGCGCCGAACCCCCCCGCCTACGACCCCCGCTATCACTTCGAGCTGGCGATCGAGGCCGGCTGCAATGCCTACGCCGCGCCGCTCGGCTTCCTCGAGGCGGCGGCGCGCGACTTCGCAGGGCAGATTCCGCTCATCCTGAAGGTCAACAACCACGACGCCCTCGGGGACGAAAGGGACCCCGACCAGGCGATGACCGGCAGCGTCGGCGACGCCCTGCGTCTGGGCTGCTCGGCCATCGGCTACACGATCTATCCCGGCTCGTCGCATCGTCTGGAGATGTACGGCCGGATCCGGGCCTACGCCGAGGAGGCCAAGCGCCACGGGCTGGTCGTCGTAGTCTGGTCCTACCCGCGCGGCTCGGGCCTGAGCAAGGAAGGGGAGACCGCCATCGACGTCACCGGCTACGCCGCCCAGATCGCCGCCCAGCTCGGAGCGCACATCATCAAGGTCAAGCTTCCCTCCGCGCACATCGAGCAGGAGGCCGCCCGCAAGGTCTACTTGAAGGAAAAGATTCCGGTGGAGACCGTCCCCGAACGGGTGCGTCACGTAGTCCAGTGCGCCTTCAACGGCCGCCGAATCGTCATCTTTTCCGGAGGCCCGGCCGAGTCCGACGACACCGTGCTCAACGAGGTCCGCAGCATCCACGATGGAGGCGGCTTCGGCTCGATCATCGGCCGCAACTCCTTCCAGCGGAAGAAGGTCGACGCCCTGAGGCTTCTCGACCGGGTCATCGGGATCTACAAGAACGTCTCGCCGGGAACCGTCGTTGACCCCAGGTGAACTCCGGCGCCGATCGCGGAGGATTGCGGCCTCCCCGCGGTCAATCGTCGCAAGCGTCCCCGATCCCGTCCTGATCCGTGTCGCGCTGGTCGCCGTTGGGCGTGCCCGGGCAGTTGTCGTCGCAGTGCGCGGTGGCTCCGCCCGTGCATGGGTGATCGGCGTACTGTCCGTCCAGATCGCCGTCGTTCAGGATGCCGTCCTCGTCGAAATCGTCCAGGTCGATGCTCTGCGTGAAGACCACGTAGAGAGCGCCGGTGGCCGGATCGATCGTCATGTACGGCTTGTCCATGGATCGGTTGAGGCCGATATCGGCCGTCTTGACGAACGTCTCCCCACCGTCGGTGGATTTGAGGACCCCGATGCTCGATCCCACGTCCAAATGGACGTCGGGGGTGAGGATTGCCTCGATATAAAAATTTCCGTCACGGTCGGCGACGATGGAGGGATCGCTGCTGTAGAGGTCATTCTCGAAGCGCCGGCTCTGCCAGGTCAGCCCGCCGTCCCGGCTCCAGGCCCAGTTCAGGCGCTTCTGCCGATTCCCCGGGTTTGCGGGGTCGTAGCTGATCGCCTCCCAGAAAACGGCGACCAGATGGTGCGGATCCCGCGGATCCACGGCGAGCGAGGACTCCGCCTGGGGATTGCCGGTTGAGTCCTGGTTGACGCGGACGTTCGCCGGCCATGGGGATGGGGCGCCCTGTCCTGACGTATCGGCGAACGCGAAGCGGTGTGCCGCGGTCGCAGAAGGTGCCGCCGGGGCCTGGCCCTGCGACGGCGGCTGTGTTTCCGAGTGCCCGTTAGTCTACCCGAAAATTGGCCGGGCACCAGCTCGTTGTGGAGAAGGGCTGGTCGGCACACCAGGAGGCGCCGACCGGATGGGAGATCGGGTGAATACCTGAAGCAAGCGAACGGGCGGACGCGGTCTTCCCACCGCATTTCGTTGCAGATCGCGGCGCGGGCGGCGACGGCGTTGGGTACATTTCAGCAATCCGAAATTCCCACGCTAAGGAGGGATCCCGATGACTCACCGTTTCCCGATCGCGGCGATCGCCGCTCTCACGATGACGGCGATCGCCGCCGTCCACGCACACGCCCAGGATGTCGTCCTCCTGCCCCAGGTGACGGGCAGCATCCGCTATCTGCCGCAAATCGGCCTCCTCGAACCGGCCCCGGTAGGAGGACTGATAGAGTCCACCTGGTGGCAATTGAACCTCCTGGAATTCCGCCGGGGATTCGCCGAGTTCCAGATCCCCGCGTTCGAAACGTCCGTGCAGAAAGCCACGCTGGTCCTGACGGAGACCAGGGGGACTATCTCCGACCCTGTGCCACCGGACACCCACGAGTTGTCCTACTATGCCGCGGACCTCGCCGTGTCGGTCGAGGATTACGATCGCCCCACGACTCCGAACGCGACGTTCCAGACGGACAACAACGAGCCTACGGGGGTGTTCACCTTCGATGTCACAGCGGTCCTCGCGCAGTTCCGCGGGAAGGGGCTCGGGTTTCGCGTCAAGCTCACATGCGATCCTCAGTGTGGCGGCGGTGCCGGCGGCTCGGCGTTCGGCGAGCTCGCCACGATCCCGCCGCGCATCGAGGTGACGTTCGGGGAGCCCGCGCTGACCGTGCCGCTCGACATCAAGCCGTCGTCCTGCCCGAACTTGCTCAACCTCGGAAGTCGCGGCGTGCTTCCGGCCGCGATCCTCGGGACCGATGCCGTGGACGCACATGACATCGATCCGGCGTCCATCAGATTGGTCGGCGTCGCTCCCCTCAGGACTGACTTCGAAGATGTCGGCGCCCCGGGAACGGGCGAGCCCTGCACCGCCTCGGGCCCCGACGGTCTTCTGGATCTCGCGCTGAAGTTCGACACGCGGCAGCTCGTGGCGGCGATCACATCAGCCCTCGGGCGCCCGCCGGCGGACCGCGAGGTGCTGACCCTGAGCCTGAGCGGGCAGCTGAAGGACGGCACTCCGATCGAAGGCACCGACGTGGTCATCGCCCTGGGCACGATGGACTGAGGCGGGGCGCAGACCCGCATCCGTGCCCACCCGGGACCTGGCGGAGCGACGCCGCCGGATCGCTCCCGCTCCCGCCAGGGCGGAGGACGCTGATCTGCCCGTCCGCTCGCACTCCCTTCTGGATGAAGCGCACACGGGAGCAGAGTTTCACCCGGCCCGGTCGACGTGGCATAATCGCGCACTGGAAACCCATGCGCCGAAATCACGCGCGGCCAGCCCTCAGACCTTTGTTGATCGTCGGGATTCTCGCGAGCGCGGCACCGCTCGGGGATACCGCTCGCGCGGGTGCTGCCGGTCGCGACGAACCCCTCCGGCCTGCTGAAGCGGCCTCTCCGTTCCCGGGCAGCACTCCCGAGTCCCCGGCCGGCATTCCCGTGCCGGAAGGAGTCGAGGTCAGCTACGACAAGAGCGGGAGGATCACCTGGTACAAACCGAAGCTGGATCCTTGGCAGGAGTTCAAGGTCCGGGCAATCCCAATCCTCGCGGTCGCCGATGATGGCGCGCGCAAGATCGTCTTCATGATCGAGGTGAAGGACTCGCCGAAGGGACGTCCCACATCAATCCAGGTAACGACCGAGGAAGGGCCGTGGTCCGTTCCGATCGCCGATTCGGACGAGATCAGAATCCACGATTCGGGATGTCGTGTGACGCAGACAATCCTTTTGCAGAACCAGCTTGCTCTCGTGGAGAAGCTGGCCGCCGTGACTCGTGCCGAGATCGCTCTCCCGGGTTACAGGATCACCGTGCGCTACAAGATGTCGGGAGACGACCTGGCGATCTTCAAGAGAATGGCCGATCTGTGGAAAGCGCCGAGGTTGCCTTCGGTGCCGCCGGCACCAGCCAAGCGCGACCCTCCCGAAGGCGTGTTTGTAGCAGGCGTCGGCAACGTCCAAAATCCTGAAATCATCAAAAGCTCCAAGGTCAAGCCGCGATTCCCCAAGGCCGCCGAGGGGAAGGGAGTTCTGGGGCGAGTCGTGCTCCAGGCGGTCGTCAGCAAGGACGGCAGCATCGGGCATATCGAGGTGCTGCAAGGCGCGGGCGGCGACTGCGGGTTCGAGCAGTCGGCGATCGAGGCGGTCCGCCAATGGCGCTACAAGCCCGGCATGAAGAATGGTGAGCCGGTCGACGTTTACTTCACGATCATCGTCGATTTCACGTACAACGGATACCGGATGGCGAGGTAACTCCCCACGGTGACGGCAGCGCGTCGTAGTCTCGGGTGGCCACGCGCGGTCGTACCGCCCGCTCCAACAGGGCCGATCCCCCTGTGAACTCCCCATGAACTCCGGCTACTTTCGGCCATCGTGGCGCCGAGGTGACGTGAACCGCTATCCTGCGCCGTGTTATAAAGATGCCTAACGCGCCCGTAGCTCAGCTGGATAGAGCACCGGACTTCGAATCCGGTGGTCGGGGGTTCGAGCCCCTCCGGGCGCGCCACATGCCGCCGTTCGCGCTCCGAGAAGGAACGTCAGACGAGGTGCTGGAAGAGATACTCCGGCAGGAGAATGCCCAGGGCGAAGCCGTAGAAGTAGTCGAACCAGACAACGCTCAGGATGTTGGCGGCGTAGATCGCGACCACCAGGGGGAACGAGAGCAGCACGAGAGGCTTGAGCGTCCGGACCTGCTGGCGCGCCAGCCTCCAGACGTTTTTCGCGTCGTGCGTCGAGGGGAAGGCGTGCATGCCGATCGAGATTCCGAGCCAGAGCAGGACGTAGGAGATCGGGTCGGACCGGCCGAACACGCGCACCGGCACGAAGGCGGGAAAACAGAAGACGACGCACAGGATCGAGTTGACGATGAGCGGTCCGACCGACACCAGGAACGCGGTGTTGAAGTTGTCCGTCTCCTCGTGGATCACGTAGCCCGACGGGTTGCCGACCCGGAAGAAGCAGACGTCGAGGACGGCCAGGCCGCCCAGGCGGCAGAACAGCATGTGCGCCCCCTCGTGCACGATCACCCCGGGAAACGTGGCGATCGAGACGAGGAAGCCGGGGATGAAGAACATGCGCTACCCTCCGTCCTTCGCGAGCCGCCCGTTCGGGAATCGGCGCACGTATTCGTTGCGTGAGATGATCTCGCGCGTCTCGAGCCGGTAGCGGATCCGATCGAGGTACTCGGCGAACTCGGGCCCCTCCGCGCCCTTCATCTTCGAGGCGCTCTCGATCTGTCGTTCGGCCAGGTCTTTCGCGGCCTCGTCGCCGGTGGCGGCGTACCTGCAGGCGTGCGCCGAGGCGACGCCGAGCGCGGCGATCGGATCGTCCGGCTGCTTCTTCGCCACCGTCTGCTCGACTTCGAGGAAACGATCGTAGTCCTTCTGCTCGTAGGCCAGGCCGGCCTCCGCCTGGAGGAGCGCCGCCGCGATTGTCGGCTCGTTCGGATTGATCGCCAGCGCCTCCTTCAGGAGGGGGATCGCCTCGGCAGAGCGCTCCTGGCCGACCAGCAGCAACGCACGGAAATAGAGGGACAATGCCCGGAGCCCCGGTTCGTCCGGCACGCGCTCCGCCGCCTCGTCGAACAGGGCGACGGCCCGTTCCACGTTTCCGCTCTTCAGCGCGCGGAGGCCCCGCTGCATTTCGACGTGGGCGAGGAAGAATCTCTGGTTGTAGACGAAGGCGAGGACGGCGAGGAGGATCAGCGCGCCGAAGGCGATCTTGATCCAGCCGGGGAACGGGCGGTTCCGCAGGATCCGTGCGCACCCATCGCACACGGGCAATCCGGCGATCCGCGGCAGCGCCACGCTTCCGTAGTCCGTTCCGCAGCGGAAACAGGCGTTCGCCGGCCGGTCTTCGATGCGCGGAGGGGGCCCGCTCGGCTCCGTCTCCATCGCTATCAGCAGAGAATGCTGCGGCACCCCTTGCCGTTGAAGTGGAGGCACTTGTACCCGGCTGCGGGGGAGCAGGTGGCCCGATCGAGGCAGGCCTTGTCCGGGCATCCCATCGCGTAGACGGGGGAGGTCATCAGGCTCGAGAGGGCCGACGTGTACGGAGTATGCGCCGGCGCAGGTGGAGCCAGCAGGATCGACAGTGACGCTATGACGGCGGCCAGGGCCGCGATCTTCAGCGCGTAGTTGATCGACTTGCGCATGATCCATCCTCCTTATTGTGAAGATGAGCAGGTTTTATCACGGATGACGGGGCTCGGCAAAGTGAGGGGGGGCGAGCCGCTTCGGGCGCATCACTGCCAAACAGCGTCACTGACAATTTCTGACGCGGCGAATCTTCCACAACCGTTGGCTGGACTCATGTTCGGACGGGCACTATGTTGCGGCGTTGGAGGTGACCAATGTCCGATAAGGCACACCGTCGGTTGGCTGTGAGACTCCGGCAGGCTCGTCGTAATCGCAATCAGGCCGAGAAGATGGCCAAGCGGGCCGCTGCGAACTTCCGGAAGGCACTACGGGCGTATCGTCAGGCCGCGTAAGGCTCGAACCCGGCACACTTCAGGGCAGGGCCGTTCACTCTCGGGTGGACGCCCTGCCCGTCGCTTTTTAGGGCCCTGCCGGGTCGCAGGCGTCCCCGATTCCGTCGCGGTCGATGTCGCTCTGGTTCGTGTTCGGCGTCGTCGGGCAGTTGTCGCACGCATCTCCGACCAGGTCGCCGTCCGTGTCGGCCTGGTCGATGTTGGGGACGCCCGGGCAGTTGTCGTCGCAGGGCGCGGTGGCTCCGCCCGTGCAGCGGTGGTCGGCGTACTGTCCGTCCAGGTCGCCGTCGTTCAGGACGCCGTCCCCGTCAAAATCGTCCAGGTCGGCGCTCTGCGTGAAGACTTCGTTATGTCCCAGCCGTGAGTCCGCCCAGATCGCGTGAAACCGGTTCCCCGCGGCCGCCGGCTGATTGTATTCCCCCACAAACCGGGCGGGCGGGTAGGCCCCGTCGGAGACGCGGATGTTCGGGCCAAACGTGACGCCCCCATTGGTCGACGTAGCCATGTATTCGGCCCTCAGGGGGACGTCCCAGGCCAGTCGCTCATCGACCCAGGCGACGTGGACGTGCCCGCGCTCATCGACGACCACCCATTGATGAAAATGGAGAGTCCCATTGCCCGGGGCGTCGTTATTGACCCGGAGCGGATCGCTCCAGTGGTCGCCTCGATCGTCCGACCAGGCCAGCAGGATGTCATCCCCTTCCGGAAGCCTGTTGTCCCAGACTGCGTAAACCCGCCCGCGATAGGGGCCGGCGCTCCTGTCCACAGCGATGGCCGGGAAGAAGTATCCGAAGTGTCCCTTGCCCTCGCCACGATTCGTGGACGCCACGAAGACGTCGTGCTTCAGCCAGGTCATGCCGCCGTCGAGCGAGCGATCGAACCAGATTCGACCGTTGAACGCCCCACCCCAGATGACGTAGACCTCCCCGCCAGGACCCACCGTAGGAACAGCCATGCTTCCGAAGCTGAACGCGGTGGAGATGCTCCGGGGCGCGGTGAACGTGGCGCCGTGGTCGAGACTTGCCGCGAACTGGATTTGAATCAGCTCGATCCCCCTGGACGGGCCGGAGCCGAGGTCCGTCCACGTCAGGTAGAGGGCGCCGCTGACCGGGTCCACGGCGATGAACGGCTTGTCGATGAAATTGTCCCGCGCCACTTCGGCCGTCTGGAAAAAAGATTCGCCGCCATCCGTGGACCTGAAGATGCCGATCCTCGCTCCCGAACCTGATTGGAAATCGGACACCATGATGGTCTCGATATAGAAGTCTCCCTGACTGTCGGCGACGATGGCCGGATCGCTGCTGTAAACGTCGGTGTCGAGCCGCCCGTTTTGCCAGGTCAGGCCGCCGTCCCTCGTCCATGCGTAATTGATGCGCTTGTCCCGACTTCCCGAGGTGGACATCGTCACTTCCCACCAGACCGCGACGAGATGCTGGGGATCACGCGGGTCTGCCGCCAGCGACGTCTCGGCCTGGGGATCGCCGGAGTGGTCCCGGCTCACCTGGACGTTCGCCGGCCAGGTGGCTCCGCAGCAGACTGCGACGAGGAACGCAACGAAGGGAATGCGCCCGGAAGGTTTCATAGGCTCCTCCTGAGGTGTGCGGTCAGTCTACCACGGTGCGCAGGACTACTTCGAGGCTGCCGCGAGCGAAAAGTTCCCGTGCACCGGCTGGCCGTCGAGAAGCGTCAGGAGGACCTTCGTGTCGGAGATCGCCTCCGGCTTGATCGTGAACAGGTTGTGGTCGAGCACGACGAGGTCGGCGCGCTTGCCCGTCTCGATCGAGCCGGTCTTGTCGTCCTGGAAGTTCACGTAGGCGGCGTTGATGGTGAAGGCGGCCAGCGCCTCGGGGAGATCGATCCGCTCCTCCGGGATGAACGGCTCCTTCGTCTCCCCCTGCGGGCCCATGCGTGTGACGGCGACCTCGAGCTCCTCGAGCGGGTTGGGGGAGGAGACCGACCAGTCGCTGCCGAAGGCGATGACGGCGCCGCTGCGGTAGAGGCTGCCGATCGGATAGATCCAGCGGGCGCGCTCGGGCTCGAGGAACGGCAGCGTGAGCTTCACAATGTAATCGTCGGCGAAGGCCCAGAGCGGCTGGAAGTTCGCCACGACGCCGAGGGCGCGGAAACGCGGGATGTCGGCGGGGTTGAAGATCTCGAGGTGCGAGATGTGGTGACGGCTGTCGCGCGCCCCGTTGGCGCGGCGCGCCGCCTCGAGGGCGTCGAGGCAGTGCCTTATGGCGGCGTCGCCGATGGCGTGGAAGTGGACCTGGAACCCTTCCTTGTCGAGGCGCGTGACGTACTTCTTCAGCGCCTCGGGCTCGACCATCTCCAGGCCGCGCGCGCCGGGCTTTCCCTTGTAGGGCTCGAGCATGGCGGCGGTCTGCACCTCCATGACGCCGTCCTGCATGATCTTGATCGTCGTGGCGCGCACGCGCCCCTTGGTGTACTTGCGGCGCTCCTCCAGGAAGCCGGCGATCTGCTCCTCCCCCTTGTCGCGCTCCCACCACAATGACGCCACGACGCGCGCGGTCAGCTCTCCCTTCTCGTCGAGCGCGCGGTACGTCTCGAGCGAGTCGGTGTCGACGCTGGCGTCCTGGAACGAGGTGATGCCGAAGCCGTTCAGGAGTCTGAGCGCGCGGCGCAGTCCGTCCTGTCTTTCCTGCGCGGTGTAAGGGGGGGCCTTGCGGCTGACGAGATTCATGGCGGAGTCCTGCAGGCTGCCGACCGGCTCGCCTGTCCGCGGGTCGCGATCGATGCGCCCGCCGGGGGGATCGGGGGTGTCCTTCGTGATCCCTGCTATCGACAGTGCCTTGCTGTTGACCCAGGCCGAGTGGCCGTCGCTCGATTCGAGGTAGACCGGCCTGTCCGGCACGACCGGGTCGAGCAGCCTCTTGTCCGGGATCCCGGTCGGCGCGAAGGCCGCGAGGGACCAGCCGTCCCCTCTGATCCAGGGGGCGTCCTTGTGCTCCGACGCGTACTTGGCGACGGCGACCAGGTACCTCTCCTTCGTTTCAAGATCGTACAGGGCGCACTGCATCTGGCTGATGCCGCCGCTGATCGGGTGGATGTGCGCGTCCTGGAACGCCGGCAGGACCATGCGCCCTTCTAGGTTCACCACGCGCGTGCGCGAGCCGACGTACGGACCGACGCCGCTGTCCGGTCCGACGTACAGGATGGTGTCCTTGCGGATCGCCACCGACTCGGCCCACGAGCGGACCGCGTCCAGCGTGTAGATAGCACCGCCGCGCAGCACCAGGTCGGCCTCCCGGGCCCGCGACGGGCCGGCGAGCCCCGGACCGACCCCCGGGGCGGGACGGCCACCGGCCCCTACCGGTCCCGGGCTCGGCGGGGCCCCGAACACCAGTCCCGCCACGAGGACGCCTGCCAGCGCTGTCAGAATGATGGACGACCAGGGCCTTCGCATCTGTGTCACCTCCTGAAATACCGAGTGGGGCCGGGACGGGGGGATCCTACGCGAGGAGCACCAAATTGTGATCGCTTGCCCTTTTCCAGGCGGAGCCTATCTTTTCGCCCGGGGGCTCCGGATGACGCAGATCGCTCGACAGTCGAACAGGATCGCGGTCCTCGCGCTCGTGAGCGTGATGGCGGTTTCGATCGGCATGGCGATGGGGCCGATGGCCGGACCCGCGGGTTCCTCGCCGTCGCAGCAGAAGGTCTCTCCGGAGTCCTGCATGTCGTGCGGCCGCGCGGCCGACTGGCGGGCGTGCCACGAGACGGCCCTGGCCCTGGCCATGGAGCGCGACTGGTCGCGCGCCATCGCCATCGAAGAGGGCGTGCGCCGGGCGCAGCCGCGCGACGCCGAGGTCGCGGCGGTCCTGGCTCGCATGTACCAGGAAGGAACGCGCAGCCTGCCACGCGCCTTCGAGCTGTACCACGAGGCGCTGTCGATCTCGCCTGGATATCCGCCGGCGCTCCTGGGACTGGGGACGATGATGCAGGACGCCGGCAGCCTGGACGTGGCGGTGCGCTACTTCCAGCGCGGCGCAAAGGAGACGCCCGACGAGCCGCTGTTCAAGGTCCGCCTGGCGGAGGTGCTGGTGAAGGTCGGACGCGACGTGGAGGCGCGCCCGATCCTGGACGAGATCGTCGAGCGCTGGCCGGGCAGCCGCGAGGCCGAAGCCGCCCGGAGACTGATACCCACCACCGCGCTCGCCCGTCCCTGAACGCGAGGTTTCCCCGGGGAGAATCCGAAACCGAATGCCGATCGAGTCCCGACTGCTGGCGGGACCGGTCCCCGCGAGTCTTCTGGTCGTCGACGACGAGCCGCAGGTGAGGACTGTCCTGAAGGACGCCCTCGGCGAGAGCGGCTTCTCGGTCGATGTGGCGGCGGACGGCGAGAGTGCGATCCTGAAGGCCCGCACGACGCCGTACGACATCGCCATCTGCGATCTGAAGATGCCGGGGATCGACGGTCTCGAGACGATCTCGCGCATCCGGCAGATCAATCCCGACATCCAGTTCATCATCCTGACGGCGCACGGCACGCTCGAGAGCGCCATCGAGAGTCTGCGGATGGGAGCGTTCGACTTCCTGCAGAAGCCGGTGGTGCTGAAAGATCTGCAATTTTCGATCGGCAGGGCGCTCGAACGGCGCAATCTGCTGGAGCGGTCGGCGCTGTTCGATCTCAGCCGCACGATCTTCTCGACGCTCGATCCCGACCTGCTGTACGGCCGCCTGGTTCAGTCGGCGATGGAGATCCTGCGCGCCGACGACGCCTCCCTGATGCTCCTGGGGGAGAACCGCGAGCTGTACATCGCGCGCTCGACGTCGAGCGTGGTCGACACCCTGACGGCGACTCGGCTGGCCCTCGGCGAGCGCGTGGCGGGGCGGGTGGCGCAGCAGGCCGAGCCGGCCCTGATCAACGACGATGTGGCCGGTGACAGGCGGTTCGGCGGTGTGCCGTCGCTGCGAAGAATCCGGGCCGCGATCGTCTGTCCGCTGACCATGCGCGGCGAGCTGCTCGGCGTGCTCAACGTGAACCGCCTGAGCCAGGAGATGCCCTACACCGAGCGCGACCGCCAGACCGCCGCGATCGTCTCGTCGCTCGTGGCCCTGGCGCTCGGGAACGCCCGCCTGCACAAGGAGCTGCAGACGCGGCTGCAGCAGATCAGCGACACGCAGGAGGAAGTCATCCAGAACGAGAAGATGGTCGCGCTCGGCAGTCTGCTGTCGGGCGTGGCGCACGAGCTGAACAACCCGCTGTGCGCGGTCCTCGGTTACGGGCAACTTCTACAAGCGGGGGACCTCGACTCCAAGCTGCGCAAGGGGGTCGAGGTGATCGTGCGGGAAGGGGAGCGCGCCGCCCGCATCGTCGCCGACCTGCTGCGCTTCGCCCGCCGGGAGAGGCCGGAGAAGAGGCTCCTCGGCCTGAGCGGGGTGCTGCTCAGGACCCTCGAGCGCAAGTCCTACGATCTCAAGTCGTCGCGCATCGAAGTGGAGACGGATCTCGACCCCGAGTTGCCGCTCGTCCTGGGGGACTTCCACCAGCTGAGTGTGGCCTTCACGAACTTGATCACCAACGCCCAGCAGGCGATGTTCGGACATCGCGGCCGCGGCGTCCTGAGGATCGGCGGCGGGCAGAAGGGGGGGAAAGTCGTCCTGACGTTCACCGACGACGGCCCCGGGATCCAGCCGGAGCACGCCCGCCGCGTGTTCGATCCGTTCTTCACCACCAAGGCGGTCGGCCAGGGGGCTGGTCTCGGTCTCTCGGTCTGCTTCGCGATCGTGCGCGATCATGGCGGCACGCTGCGGGCCTCCGGGAAACCCGGACGCGGCGCCGTGTTCACCGTCGAGCTGCCGGCGGCCCCCGCCGAGGCGCTGGCGGGCGAGCAGGCGAAGAAGGTGCTCGCCGGGCGCGGGCGCGATACAAAGACGATCGCCGCCCGATCGCGAAAAAAGGGGGAGGGGGTGCGCCGCCCGTCCGGACCGCGCGTCCTGATCGCCGAGCCGGAGGCGGACGTGCAGAGTGTCGTGCTCGAGCTTCTCGAGAGGCTGGGGTACCGGGTCGACACCGCCGACAACGGCGAGACGGCGCTGGCGAAGATCCGCGGCCAGGAGTACGAGGCGGTGATCGCCGACTTCGATCTGCCGCAGCTCGAGGGACGCATGCTTCTGGACGCGGTCCAGGCCGCGAGACCCAGGCTCGCGCGCCGGGTCATCTTCCTGGCGAGCGACACGACGCGACCGAACTTGATCGAGCTGACCTCGACCTCCGGGACCCTCCTGCTCGGGAAGCCGTTCCGCCTCGATGCCCTGCGCGACGCGATGGGCCGGCTCTTCCCTGATTCGAAGGACGACGCCGGACCGGTCCGCTCGACCGGGACGTCCCTCTAGGGCGCTCCGTACCCTCCTCCCCCCGGCGTCTCGACGATCAGTCGGTCACCCGGGCCCGCCTCGCAGCTGTCGATCGAGCCGAGCGGGACGACCTCGCCGTTCGCGCGCACGAGTCGCTGCGCGCCGGTGCGTCCCGGGGCCCCTCCCGCGAGACCGTACGGTGCCACCGTGCGGTGCTGGCCGAGGACCGACAACGACACGCTCGACAGGAACACGATCTCGCGGACGGCGCCGTCGCCGCCCCGGTACCGCCCCGCACCGCCCGATCCGCGGCGCACGGCGAAGCGTTCGACGCGCACCGGGTAGCGGTGCTCCAGAATCTCCGCATCGGTCATGCGCGTGTTGGTCATGTGGCTGTGCACCGCGCTGGCGCCGTGGAATCCGGGCCCGGCGCCGCAGCCTCCGCAGATCGTCTCGTAGTAGCCGAAGTGCTTGTCGCCGAACAGGACATTGTTCATGGTCCCCTGGCTGCAGGCCGCGAGCCCCAGCGCCTTGAGGAGCGTGTCCACGAGACGCTGGCTGGTCTCGATGTTGCCGCCGACGATGGCCGGGGCGCGCCCCGGGTCGAGGTCGAAGTCCGGGTTCAGCAGGCCGCGCGGGATCGTGAGATCGACCGCGCGCATCAGCCCTTCGTTCAAAGGGAGCGGCCGGCGCAGGAGCAGCCGCAGCACGTACATGACGACGCTGCGCACCACGGCCGTCGTGGCGTTGAGATTGCCTGGGTGGACGCCGGCCGAGCCGGTGAAGTCGATCGCCGCGCGGCCGTCCTTGAGTGTGAGGAGGACGCGCAGGACGGTGCCGTCGTCGAGACTCTCCTCGGCCGCGTAACGGCCGGGCGGGACCTCGCTCAGGGCCTCGCTTATGCTCGACGCGGCGAGGTCTTTCAGCCTCTCCATGTAGAGGGCGACCGTCGCGGCGCCGTGCTCGCCCGCCAGGCCGCGCAGCGCCTCGGCGCCGGCGTGGTTCGCCGCGACGGCTGCGCGCAGGTCGGCGAGGTTGTCCTCGACCGCGCGCGACGGCCAGGGGGGGCCCTGGAGCAGGCGACGCATCTCGTCCCAGAGCGCTTCGCCGCGCCGCACCAGGTAGAGCGGCGGGATGACGACCCCCTCTTCGGCGAGGGTCGTGGCGGCGGGCGGCATCGAGCCGGGGCGGCTGCCGCCGATCTCGGCGTGGTGGGCGCGGCTGGCGACGTAGCCGATCGGGTCCGCTGCCGCTCCGTCGGAGAACACGGGCGTGACGACCGTGACGTCCGGAAGGTGCGAGCCTCCGTAGGCGGGATGGTTGGTGACCGCCACGTCTCCGGGCCCGAGCCGCAGCGTTTCGCGCAGGCGGCGCACGCACAGACCCAGGGCGCCGAGGTGCACGGGAATGTGCGGTGCGTTGACCACCAGCTCGCCGGCGGCATCCAGGATCGCGCAGGAGAAATCGAGACGCTCCTTGATGTTCGTCGAGATGGCGGTGCGTCTCAACCTTTCCCCCATGTCCGAGGCGATGGCGCGGAAGCGGTTCGTGAACAGCTCGAGGCGGACCGCCTCCGGACGCGCCGACTCGGATAACGACGCGGCGTTCCCGTCGCGGCGCAGGACCAGGGCGAGCGCCGCGTCGACGAGAGCGCTCCAGCCTGTGTCGACGACGGTGGCCGCGTGCGCCTCGAACACGAGGGCCGGCCCGCGCAGGCGGGCCCCGGGCTCGAGCCGGTCGCGATCGAAGACCGGCACGTCGATGAATCGTCCGGAGAAGTGGGCGCGTCTCGTGCCGGCTGGGGCCGCCTCGAAGGCAGCCGGCGGCCGGCGCTCTCCGCCGTCCGGGACGGGGCGGGACGAGGCGACGACACGGATCGACTCGATCTCGACCGGCCGCCCCTCAGGCCGGTGGCCGAACAGCGCCGCGTAGCGCCGGGCGAACGCCTCCTCGAGGGAGGCCTCCCCCGTGTACGGCACTTCGACCACCGAGTCCTGTCCCGCGAAGCGCAGGTGGACGGTGCGACGGCGCATGTCGATCTCGCTTTGCGCCACCCCTTCCGACGCGACCCTCTCGATCGCCTGGCGCTCGAGACGTCCGACCACGGCGGCCAGGTGCTTCGCGGCGGTCTCGAGCGGCGCGAGCACCTGCTCCTCCGCGAAGCGCTCGATCACCGCGTGCCGCAGACCGAGGGCGCTGAGGAGCCCGGCATCCGCGGGCACCACGACGATCGGGATCCCCAGCCGCGAGGCGACCCCGCACGCGTGCTGGCCGCCAGCTCCGCCGAACGCCACGAGGGCGTAGTCCGCGGGGTCGTAGCCGCGCCGCACCGAGACGGTCCGGATGGCGTCGGCCATCCGCTCGTCGGCGATGTCGACGAGCCCCGACAGCACCGCCTCGCGCGCGGGGGATGGCGCGCTTTCCTCCGCCAGCGCGCGCACGAGGATTTCGGCCGCGCGCTGCGCGGCCTGTTCCCCGATCGGGATGCCGAACCGGGCGGGGTCGAGGCGTCCCAGGAGCAGATTGACGTCGGTCAGCGTCAGCGGTCCGCCGGCTCCGTAGCACGCGGGACCGGGACTGGCGCCCGCGCTGCGCGGTCCGACCCGCAGCCGCCGGGCCTCGAACGCGCAGATCGATCCGCCCCCCGCGGCGACGCTCTCGATCGCCAGGGCCGGCGCCACGAGATGGGCGTCTCCGACCTGGTGCTCGAAGGTGTACTCGTAATCGCCGTCGAAGCGGGCGACGTCGGTGCTCGTCCCGCCCATGTCGAAGGCGATGACCTTCGTGAACCCGGACTTTCGGCCGGCGATCGCGGCCCCCACGACGCCCCCGGCGGGGCCGCTCAAAAGCATGTCCTTCGGCCTCGCGGCCGTCATCGTCACCACGCCTCCGGCGCTGGTCATGACGTGCAGGCGGCCTCCCACGAGGCTCCTCCCCACCCGGTCGAGATACGAGCGGACGACGGGAGCGAGGTACGCGTCGACGACGGCCGTCTCGGCGCGCGGCAGGATCTTGATGAACGGCGCCAGCAGGGACGAGCGCGACACGTGGCGGATGCCACAGCGCTCGAGGATCTCCTGGACCCGCTCCTCGTGACGCGGGTTCCTGTGGCTGTGCAGGAGGGCCACCGCCGCCGATTCGATCCCGGAGGCGGCGAGACGCGAGGCGCTGTCGACGATCTCCCGTTCCTCCAGGGGGCGCAGGATCGAGCCGTCGGCCGTGAGCCTCTCGTCGACCTCGACCACGCTTTCGTAGAGGGGGGCCGGCCGGCGGACGTCGAGCGCGAAGAGATCGGGACGCTGCTGCGTTCCGATCAGAATGAGGTCGGCGAAGCCGCGCGTGACGAACAGCGCCGTGCGCACGCCACGCCGCTCGAGGAGCGCGTTCGTCCCGAGGGTCGTGGCGAGACGCAGACTCTCGACCGGGAGCGGCCGGCCGGGCGGGGTGCGCGTCAGGATGCGGGCCGCGAGGACCGGCGACTCCTCGGGAGAGATTGCTTCGAACGGCTGTCCTGGCACGAGGTCGGTGGGCCACGCCTCAGACAGATCGATCGTCGACGTCCCAGCGTCGTAGCGGCTCACCGTGACTTCGGGGGAGCCGGGCTCGAGGCCGCGGAAGCGGAAGCCGCGCAGGAAATCGTCCGGCAGCGACCAGTCGGCCCGCACGCGCAGGCGCGAGCGGCCGTCCGCCCGGTCGATCGTCCCACGCAGGGCGCCGCTGCTCAGGATCTTCGCCCGCCGCACCTCGCCCGAAGTGTTGACCGCCAGGGCGTCGGTGAACGTCCCGCCGGTATCGACGAAGATCCGCCAGCCGCTCCCGGCGCTCACACGCCTCTCCGACCGTGCCTGACGGTGACACGATCGATGCCCAGCGAGCCGAGATACGCGGCGAGCTCGCTCGCCTCGGCGTGCTGCTCGGGCGGAACGAGCCCGGTCGGTTTGAAGCGTCCTTCCGCAATGGCGCGCGCGGCCAGGACCGCCGGTGCGATCGCGACCAGATAGCTCTTCGCCGGCGCCTGCAGGGCGAGCGTGACCAAGGCACCGTCCGAGTCCTCGACCTCGAACAGGATGCCGCCGCCGCGACTTCCGAACAGCCGGCAGAGAGCCAGACCGAGCGGCAGAAGCGCGCCCACTGCACGCCGGATCGCCTGCGAGCGCGCCGACAGGGCGAGGAGGAGATTCATTCCCGGGACATGCGCGTCGACGTGGAACTCGATGCGCCGCAGCGACGGCCAGGCGGGCTGCAGGAGAAGCGCGTCGGCGCTTTCGCTCAGGTAGGCGCGGATCCTCCGTCCGGTCGCGGGCAAGCGCAGCCGCCGCGACTCGCGCCAGCCCGTAACCTGCGTCAGCCGTCCGTCCCGCAGGACACGGATCGGACGGCCGACCGATTCGAAGAGCGCCCGGGCGGTCGCCCTGTGGGCCGTGTCGCGCGTCGCAGGCCGCAGGACGACATCCAGCCGCACCGGCTTCTCGACGCCGCTCAGGTGGATCGCCGCGGCTCCGACCGCCGAGACCGAGCTGCAGGACGTCAGGACACGGACCCCCGCGGCTTCGATCCTCAGACGCAGATCGGCGACCCGCTCGGCGTAGCGCAGGCTGTCGGAGAGATCGACGACGTCGAAGCCGGTCTCGATCGCCGCCTCGATCAGCGCCGTGGTGCGCGCCTGGAACGGGCCGGCCGCGTCGAGGACGACGTCGTACGGTTTCAAGGAGGTCTTCATCGAGGAGCGATTCTCGACGTCCACGCGCAGCTCGGCCCCCGCCCGGCGCGATGCCAGGACCGCCCGAACTCCGTGGGACCGCAGACGCTCGGCCGCGACGCGGCCGAAGAACCCGGTCCCCCCGACGACCACGACCCGTCTCATCGAAGCGCTCGTCTCATCACCCACGCCCAGGGACAGAACAGGATCATCAGCGCCGACGTCGAGACCATCATGCCGGACAGGCTCCCGGCCACGGACGTCGCGGTGAGCGCGACGCCGGCGGCCCAGACGGCCCAGGTCCAGACGAGCAGACCGCCGCGCAGAGACCTCGTCTGCAGTGTCAGGATGACGCCGGCCAGAGTGTACAGACCGTTAGCGGCCCCTCCGGTCAGGAGCGACCCGATCCGCTGCACCTCCTCGATGCGCTCCGGCAGCCAGCCGATGAACAGCGACTCGGCGGTCAGGTCGCAGGCGACGCCCGCGGCGGCGACCACGAAGGCCGCGAGCGCCCACGAGCGCCGCGGCAGGCGCGCTCCCCACCAGGCGTAGAACGCGAGAAGGCTCAGCGCCGCCGCGATCCAGAGGGCCCAGCCGGCCCGCCACGCGAGGGCGTGGGACGAGATGTACGCGACGCGGTCCGATACATCGGGGACGAGCTCCGTCCCCGGCCGGAGCACGGCCAGGATCGCGAGCGCGGCGATCGCGTTGAGGACGGCGCAGGCGGGTGCCGCAGCGTCGCGCACTCTCCCGGCGATCCGCGTCCCGTCGAGGAGGAAGAGCGCGAACGGCAGCCACCACACGATGTCGTTGAAGAGGACGAGGGTGAACGTCCGCACCGGCCATTCGCCGGAGCGCACCGTGAGCACCCAGCCGATCGGCCCCAGCACCTTGCCGAGGAGCCCGATGGCGATGAACGGCGCGGCGCGATCGAGCCGCAGCGCGGCGTAGCCGTAAGCCAGGCCGTACGTCCCCACCACCATCCCGAGACAGGACCAGATCGACGGATAGAGCGGCGGCCTCAGATGGAAGAGGTCGAAGAAGGCGTACGGCGCGAATCCGGCCCACAGACCGAAGGCAAGGTTGTAGAGGGCCGCCAGGCCGAAGACGATCCGGTAGAAGGGCGCACGCTCGGCCACACGACCTCCGCTCCCGGGCGCGGCCCGGGACGAGGACGCCCGCGACCGTTCGCGGGCCGCCGCAGCGCTCTAATATAGATGATGCGCCCTGAGGAGGTCATCGCGCCGCGTCTCCTGCTTGCCTCGCGTCGGATTTCGCGGTAGGGTCTCCAATCGCAGCCCAAGCATGCCGGCGGTGCCGCCGGCCGACCCGGGCAAGCCTCGGCCGACCCGGGGCGGGTTTCACTGGCCGTAGAAGGAGGATGCGGGTATGAGCAATGTCGTCAAGATCGCCCTCCGGTTGCTGGTCGTCGCCGCAATTCTGACCGTGATTCCGCTTGTTCCATCGGCCCCGACCGGCTCTCCCTACGTGTCGTCTCTCTCGAACGTGACAGTGGGCGCAGCTTACGCGAGCCCAACGTGCGAGAACAAGGGTTGTGATGGCCCCGCCAGCTGTGGCCACCGCAAGGACTTCAAGTGCATCAACCCTGGCGCACCCACGCACTGCGTCACGGCTGCCTGCTAGACGTTTCGACGGCCGGGACGGTGGCACCGCCGTCCCGGCTCTCCTGCAAGTGCCCGTTCTCGATCTCGCGAAAGTGGCGGAACTGGCAGACGCGCCGGACTTAGGATCCGGTGGGGCAACCCATGAGGGTTCGAATCCCTCCTTTCGCACCAGTCCTCCCGAGCGCTCAGGTCAGCCGCGCGGCGAGGACCGTCGCGACACGCTCCACGAGAGGGCGGTCTTCTTCGTCGATGGCGGCGGGGCGATCGCCTTCCACCTCGATGACTCCCACGACCGCGCCGTCCACCAGCACCGGAACGACGAGAAGAGGACCGGCCACGCGGGTCACGCCGCTCTGGCCGGTCACGCCGGCGTCCCCCTCGCCCAGTCCTGGCGAAGTGGGCGGGGATGAGGCCCCGCGCCAGGCGCGCAGGACGAGACGGTCCTTGTCACGCTGGTAGATGCCGACCCGGATGTAGCGGCGCCCCTGGTGCAGGATGTCCGCCACGCGGTCGCAGAAATCCGCGACGGCGATCCCCACGGCCCCCGCCTCCTCGACGAGGCGCACGATCACGTCCGGGTCGGTGAGCGTAACCTCGACGTGCAGGGCGTTGTTGAACCTGTTGAAGTAGTTGAACAATCCGACGACGCAGGCGATCTCGACGACCTGCGCCTCGCTGAAATGACGGCGCACTTCCTGGTAGACCGGGTCGGGCACGTGCCCGGGGCCGTCGGTCATGGCGTCCGCGAACAGGAAGGCCGCCTTCTGTTCGGGGGGAAAAGGATGGCGGCCGGGGTCCTTCAATCCATCGAGAGCGGCGTCGCTGACTCCGAACTGCTTTGCCAAAGCAGTGTGGGACGCGAGTCAGTAGTCGCAGGAGTTGATCCGCGACACGCGGACCGCCAGCATCTCCTTCAGCGCCACGGGGACGGTGCCCGGTCCCATGACGGCCCGGAAGTGGGCTAGCATGGTGCTCAGGATCTCGGGACGGTGCGCCGCCGTCCGGAACATGTTCGGGATGTTGCCGCGCTCCCTGAGGAAGGTCTCGAAGAGCGACCGGATGTCCTCTCCGACCTGGTCGGGGCGCAGGCGGCTCAGGCGACCCACGGTTCCTCCATCTCTGACGCCCTCCAGAGTATCAGATGCGCCGGTCGATCAGGTCCTTGAGCCTCCCCCTCTCCGTCGCCGGCGGATCCGGGAACTGCACCCCCAGGAGGTTCTGCCCGTGGTCCATCGACTGCCGCGCCCTCAGGAGGACCGCGGGCAGCACCAGCGCGTCCTGACCCTCGGGATAGAGACGCAGCACGAGACGCCGGCCGGGGCCGGGCTTGAGCACCGACTCGATGAGCGCTCCGCCCTCGCCCAGGTCGCGCGTGTAGCCGAGGAACTCGCGGATCACCCGGCCGTAGGATACCGGCACGACCACCCGCCGGCGGGGATGTATCCGGAAGTGGATGCCGAGGTGGGACGCCAGACGGATCAGGAGGGCGGGAGGATCGACCGGGGAGACGAGATAGTCGTCGCAGCCGGCCTCCCGGCAGCGCCGGGCTGCGTCCGGCGGCCGCCCCGGTCCGACGACCAGGACCACGGGGGGATGATCGAGGGATCGCTTCAGGCCGCGGCAGATTTCGTCGGCCCGGAGGTCTCCGAGATCGAAGCCGAGCACCGCTGCCACCGCCCGCTCACGAGCCGCGAGATCGAGGACCTCCCGGCCGCTCGCGCCCGCCACGAGCACGAACTCGGACCGGGAAAGATAGCTCTCACCACGCAGGAGGTACCGCGCGACGTTCTCGGAGAAGACGATGGTCCTGTGGTGCGGATGGTCCACAGCGCCGATCATGTCCTGAAAGGTCTGGTGAAATCCGCGAACGGTCAACCGCCGGCCTTGTACCCGGGTTCCCTTCCTGCTATGATCCCATCTCTCGGTCGCACGTTGGGTTCCAACCCCGGGTCGATTCCCCAACACCTCAAGAACCCTGTCGGAGCGAGGTCTTTGGATCTGATGAAAGTGGTCGTCAACGAGCTGGAAGGATGCAAGCGGGGTCTCGAGGTCGAGGTTCCGAGCGAGCAGGTGGTGGAGGAGGTGGAGCGCTCCTTCAAGGAGTACTCGCGCCACGCCCGCGTCCCGGGCTTCCGCCAGGGAAAGATCCCGATCGACATCGTCCGCCGTCGCTTCGGAAAGGAAGTGCGGGACGAGGTGATCGGCCGGATGGTCCGCGAGCTCTCGCTCAAGGCGCTCGAGGAGAAGAAGCTCGAGCCGGTCACGGACCCGGTCCTGGACGAGGTGAACTACGAGGACGGCCGGCCGCTCACCTTCAAGGCCACCTTCGAGGTCCGGCCCGTCGTGTCGGTCTCGGACTACCACGGGATCCAGGTCGAGATTACGCGGCGCCAGGTCACGGATGAGATGATCGAGGCCTCCGTGCGCGAGCTCGCCGACCGGGCGGCCAAGCTCGATCTGGTCACGGACCGGCCGGCGCAGAAGGGGGACTTCATCGTCGGCACCCTGTCCTGCCGGTTCATCAAGGGGAAAGGGAAGAATCTGGCGGACGAGCCGCTGTTCCTGGAGGCCGGCGCGGAGAACAACCATCCCGACTTCAACGCGGCGATCCTGGGGACGCAGGCGGGCGATACCCGCTCGTTCGAGACCGCCTATCCGGACGAGGAGCGCGCCGGGTCGCTGCGCGGCGCCACCGTCGCGTACACGCTTTTAATCAAGGAAATCAAGAAGAAAGTCGTGCCGAATATCGATGACGAACTGGCCAAAGAGCTGGGCAATTTCCAGAGCCTGGCCGAGCTCAGGGAGCGGGTGAAGGGCGGGCTCGACAAGCGCGCCAGGGCCGCCGAGGATGCGGAAGCCAAGGACAAGATTCTGTCCTACCTCGTGGAACGACAGGCCATCGTCGTTCCATCGGCGATGGTGGAATCGGAGGTGGATCGACGCCTGGAGGCGATCGTCAGGGAGATGATCGCGGAGGGGAAGGACCCGTCGAAGGCGCAGGTCGACTGGCAGGAGGAGCGCGCCCGTCTGGTCCCCGCCGCCACGCAGGCCGTCCGCGCCATGCTGATCCTGGAGGCGATCGCGGTCCAGGAGGGGCTCGAAGCGACGGAAGATGACGTCAACAACTGGCTCCGGGACGAAGCGAAGCGGCATAACATTACTGTCAGCGCTCTGAAGGATCGTCTCGCGCAAAATGCGCGTCTGGCAGGGCTTAGGCGGCAGATCGTCAGGGAAAAGTCGCTTGACTTTGTGATGAATGGTGCTAATATTAGGCACGAGGTGAAGTAAATCCCCATGCCACTCGTTCCGATGGTGGTCGAGCAGACCAACCGGGGTGAGCGTGCGTACGATATCTACTCCCGGCTCCTGAAGGACAACATCGTTTTCATCGGGAGTGGAATCGACGACACCCTCAGCAACCTGGTGATCGCCCAGCTCCTGTACCTCGAAGCTGAAGACCCCGAGAAGGACATCTCTATCTACATCAACAGCCCCGGGGGCTCCGTCACCGCGGGTCTCGCCATCTACGACACGATGCAGTTCATCAGGCCCGACGTCTCGACGATCTGCATCGGCCAGGCCGCGAGCATGGCGGCGGTGCTCCTGGCCGCAGGCTCGCCGAAAAAGCGCTTTGCGCTGCCCAATTCACGCATCATTCTGCACCAGCCGATGGGCGATTTTTCGGGGCAGGCGACCGACGTCGACATTCATGCCAAGGAAATACTGCGAATCCGCGAGCGTCTGAACAACATCATAGCCCACCATACGGCGCTGCCGATGGAGCGGATCCAGCGCGACACGGATCGCGATTTCATCATGACGGCCAGCGCCGGCAAGGAGTACGGCATTATCGACCAGGTCATTTCCAAGCGCGAATAGCACGAGAATCCCAGGACACATTCAAGGGTCGGACCCAGGAGATCGGCAATGGCCGGCAAGCGTGGCGACGGCGAATCACTCCGGTGCAGTTTCTGCAACAAGGACCAGCGCGACGTCAAGAAGTTGATCGCCGGTCCGACCGTATACATCTGCGATGAGTGTGTCGATATCTGTCTCGACATCATCGCCGAGGAGCGCGAGCCGGACGAGCCTAAGGCCAAGGTGAAGCTGCCGAAGCCGGTCGAGATCCGCGAGTTCCTGGACGAATACGTGATCGGCCAGGACAAGGCCAAGAAGAAGCTGGCGGTGGCGGTCTACAACCACTACAAGAGGAACGAGCTGTCGAAGCGCCGCTCCGAGGTGGAGGTCCAGAAGAGCAACATCCTGCTCATCGGGCCGACGGGGACGGGCAAGACGCTCCTGGCGCAGACACTGGCGAAGCTCCTGAGCGTGCCGTTCGCCATCGTCGACGCGACGACCCTGACCGAGGCGGGATACGTCGGCGAGGACGTCGAGAACATCCTGCTGCGCCTTCTGCAGGCCGCGGGCAACGATCTCGAGAAGGCCAAGCGCGGCATCATCTATATAGACGAGGTCGACAAGATCAGCCGCAAGAGCGACTCGCCGTCGATCACCCGCGATGTCTCGGGCGAGGGCGTGCAGCAGGCGCTCCTGAAGATCCTGGAGGGAACGGTCGCCAACGTCCCGCCGCAGGGCGGGCGCAAGCACCCGCACCAGGACTTCATCCCGATGGACACGACCAACATTCTGTTCGTCTGCGGTGGCGCGTTCGTCGGTCTGGACGGCATCATCGAGCAGCGCATCGGCAAGAAGGCGATGGGCTTCAAGGCCGAGGTCAAGTCGAAGTCGCAGAAGAACGTGCAGGAGGTCCTCGAGCAGGTTCAGCCCGGCGACCTCATCAAGTACGGGCTCATCCCCGAGTTCGTCGGGCGGCTTCCCGTGATCGGCGTGCTCGGCGACCTCGACAAGGATGCGCTGGTGAAGATCCTGACCGAACCGCGCAACGCCTTGAGCAAGCAGTACCAGAAGATATTCGAGTACGAGAACGTCACGCTGACGTTCACACGGGACGCGCTCGAGGCGATCGCCGAGCAGAGCCTGCTCCGGAAGATCGGAGCACGCGGGCTGCGGCTGATTCTCGAGGACCTGATGCTCGACTTGATGTACCAGCTTCCGTCGCGCTCGGACATCACGGAGTGCGTGATCACGAAGGAAGTCGTCGAGAACAAGACCGCGCCCATCATCCTCATGGAGAAGGCAGGGTAGATGATCAACGGGATCGAGAACCGGGGCCTGAAAACGGAAGTTCTGCCGCTCGTTCCGCTGCGGGATGTCGTGGTGTTCCCCTACACGATGATCCCGTTCGTCGTGGGGCGCAAGTCCTCGCTCGTCGCCGTCGAAAAGGCGCTCCTGGGCGACAAGCGGATCTTCCTGGCCACGCAGCGCGACGCCAAGATCGACGACCCGAAGCCCGACGAGATCAACTTCATCGGCACCATCGCCAACATCGTCCAGAGCCTGAAGCTGCCGAACGGCAACATCAAGCTCCTGGTCGAGGGGGCCACGCGCGGCAAGGTCGTCGAGATCCGCGAGGACGACGGTTTCCTCGTGGCCACGCTCGAGCCGATCGAGGGGAAGGTCGAGCTGACCCCCGACATCGAGACCGAGATGGGCAAGGTGGTGTCGCTGTTCGAGAAGTACGTCAAGCTCTCGCCCAACCTCCCGTACGAGACGATGATCTCGACCATCCGCGTGTCCGAGCCGGGGAGGCTGACCGACACGATCGCGGCCCACGTGCAGGTCGGCATGGAGGACAAGCAGAACCTCCTCGAGACCTTCAACCCGGCCGAGCGGCTGACCATCCTGGCGAACCTGCTCGACGCCGAGATCGAGAAGCTGCGGGTCGATCGCCGCATCCACCAGCGCGTCAAGAAGCAGATGGAGAAGGCGCAGAAGGAGTACTACCTCAACGAGAAGATGAAAGCGATCCAGCAGGAGCTGGGCCGCAAGGACGACAAGCTGAACGAAGTCGAGGAGCTGAAGGAGAAGATCGCCGCCGCGAAGATGCCCAAGGAGGCGCTCGAGAAGGCGATGCAGGAGCTGAAGCGGCTCGAGGTCATGCCGCCGGTCAGCGCCGAGGCGACGGTGTCGCGCAACTACCTCGACTGGCTGATCTCGGTTCCGTGGCACAAGCGCAGCAAGGAGATCCGCGATCTCGACTTCGCCGAGAAGGTCCTGAACGAGGATCACTACGGCCTCGAGAAGATCAAGGAGCGCATCGTCGAGTTCCTGGCGGTGCGGCGCCTGGTGAAGCAGAAGCAGATGAAGGGCACGATCCTGTGCTTCGTCGGCCCGCCGGGCGTCGGCAAGACCTCGCTGGCCCAGTCGATCGCCCGGGCCACCGGCCGCAAGTTCGTCCGGGTGTCGCTGGGCGGCGTGCGCGACGAGGCGGAGATCCGGGGGCACCGGCGCACCTACATCGGCGCCTTCCCCGGCCAGGTCATCCAGATGATGAAGAAGGCCGCGATGAAGAACCCGGTGTTCCTGCTCGACGAGGTCGACAAGATGAGCATGGATTTCCGGGGCGACCCGTCGTCCGCCCTCCTCGAGGTCCTCGACCCCGAGCAGAACTCGACGTTCCTGGACCATTACCTCGACACCGAGTTCGACCTGTCGCAGGTGATGTTCATCTGCACGGCGAACATCACGCACCCGATCCCGCCGGCCCTGCGCGATCGCATGGAGATCCTGAGGCTGGCCGGGTACACGCTGTTCGAGAAGGTCAACATCGCGAAGCGCTTCCTCGTCCCGAAGCAGCTCAAGAACCACGGGCTGGAACCGAAGAAGTTCACCATCGAGGAAGAGGCGATCAGGGACATGATCGAGAAGTACACGCGCGAGGCCGGCGTCCGCAACCTGGAGCGCGAGCTCGCCTCGGTCTGCCGCAAGCTGGCGCGCCGCGTCGTCCGGGAGGGGGCCGAGTACACCTTCACCGTGAAGTCCGACCAGCTGACCGAGTTCCTGGGCATACCCCGCTACCGCCCGGCCACCAGCGACAAGAAGAGCGAAATCGGCATCGCCACCGGACTGGCCTGGACGGAGACCGGCGGCGAAATCCTGACGACCGAGGCGACGGTGATGAAGGGACGCGGCAAGCTGACCCTCACCGGCAAGCTGGGGGACGTCATGCAGGAGTCGGCGCAGGCGGCGCTGTCGTACATTCGGTCGCGCGCCGCGGTCCTGGGCCTCGACGAGGACTTCTACAGGAAGTACGACATCCACATCCACGTGCCCGAGGGGGCCATCCCCAAGGACGGCCCGTCCGCCGGCATCACCATGGCCACGGCCCTGGCGTCGCTCTTGACCAAGACGCCGACGCGCGGTGACGTCGCCATGACCGGAGAGATCACGCTGCGAGGAAAGGTCCTGCCGATAGGCGGCGTGAAGGAGAAGATCCTGGCGGCGCACCGTCTGGGAATCCGGACCATCATCCTGCCGCGTGACAACGAGAAGGACCTGGCGGACATTCCCGAGGACATCCAGAAGACCCTGGAATTCAAGCTCGTGGAGACCATGGACGAAGTGCTCCAGATTGCCCTGGAGCGCGGGGACCAGCCGGAGGTCGAAAAGGAGTATAATAAGGACCTCAACAAGGGCATCCCCGGCACGGTTGCTCATTAGGATCGTCCCGGCGCGTCCGTTCCTGCAAAATCCCTAGAGCGGCGCGTTGCAGTCCCGAAAGAGAGCCCGCGGGTCCGTCCCGCGGGATTTCCCCAGCATCACGGTCCGCCCTCGCCGTACCGCGCGGACGGGCCCACCGACGGACGGCGCCGCTAAGCGGCGCGCCTGCGGGTTGAATCCGAAGTCTTTTGACCCAACCGGACATGAAGATCACCGCCTGCCGTTTCCACGTCAGCGCCACGCGCCCGGAGGACTTTCCGCGCGACGGATGGGCTCAGATTGCCTTCATGGGCCGGTCGAACGTCGGCAAGTCGAGCCTGTTGAACCGGCTGCTGGGAGCGCGCGGCCTGGCCCGCACCAGCAAGGAGCCGGGACGCACGCGGGCGATCAACTTCTTCTCGGTGAACGAACGTCTGTACTTCGTCGATCTCCCGGGGTACGGCTATGCCAACGTCCCGGACGCGGTGCGCGTTCAGTGGAAGGGTCTCGTGGATGCCTACATGGCCGAGCCCGGGCGCCCCGACCTGGCGGTGCACCTTGTGGACAGCCGCCGCGAGCCGGCCGAGATGGACCGCGAGCTGTGCGACTGGCTGGGCGCCCTCGGCGTGCGCCGCGAGATCGTGCTGACCAAGATCGACAAGCTTTCCGGCAACGAGAAGACGCGCGCTCTGAAGGACGCAGCCCGCTGGCTCGGCCTTCCGGACGGCAGGACCCCCATCGCCGTGTCGGCGGCGACCGGGGACGGAGTACCCGCCCTGTGGCGGGTCATCGACGAAGTCTGTGAGAACGAGACACTCCGCGCGGCGCAGAGCGACAGGCTCCGCGGCCGCGCGGTCATTCAAGGAGGAAGGACCATCCCGTGAACGGAGACAAAATGGAACGTGAAGTGAAGCCACCCCGTGAAGGAAGACCCCCGCGGCAGGGGGGAGGCCGCGAAGGCGGCCGCCCGCCTCGCCGCCCGACCGCCGACGCCGAGACCCCCGTGGCGCCGGCCGTCGCCACCAACGGCGGTGCCGAACCGCCTGAGGCGGCCGTCATCGCCGAGGACGAGGCGGAGCGGATCGACGCCCCGCCCGCCGAGCTCTCCGGCGAGAAGCTGGACATCCGCACCCTCAAGGAGAAGTCGATCGCCGAGCTGACCGGCATTGCCAAGGCGCTCGACGTCCCGAACGCCACGGCCCTGCGCAAGCAGGAGCTCATCTTCGAGATCCTGCGGGCCCAGACCGAGCGGTCCGGACTGATCTTCGCCGAGGGGGTCCTCGAGACCCTGCCGGACGGCTTCGGCTTCCTGCGGGCGCCCGAGTACAACTACCTGCCCGGGCCGGACGACATCTACGTGTCGCCGTCGCAGATCCGCAAGTTCGACCTGCACACCGGCGACACGATCTCGGGCCAGGTCAGGCCGCCCAAGGAGGGGGAGCGCTACTTCGCCCTCATCAAGGTCGAGGCGGTCAACTTCGAGCACCCCGACCAGGCGCGCGAGAAGATCTTCTTCGACAACCTCACGCCGCTGTACCCGAACCAGAGGATCAAGCTCGAGACCACGCGCGAGAACGCCTCGTCACGCGTCCTCGATATCCTCTGCCCGATCGGCAAGGGACAGCGCGGCCTGATCGTGGCCGCGCCGCGCACCGGCAAGACGATGCTGCTGCAGGCGATCGCCAACAGCGTCACGCAGAACCATCCCGAGGTCATCCTGATCGTCCTGCTCATCGACGAGCGGCCGGAAGAGGTGACCGACATGCAGCGCTCGGTCAACGGCGAGGTCATCTCTTCGACGTTCGACGAGCCGGCCACCCGCCACGTGCAGGTCGCCGAGATGGTCATCGAGAAGGCCAAGCGCCTGGTCGAGCACAAGAAGGACGTCGTCATCCTGCTCGACTCGATCACCCGCCTGGCCCGCGCCTACAACACCATCGTGCCGCCGTCGGGCAAGGTGCTGTCGGGCGGTGTCGACGCCAACGCCCTGCAGCGCCCGAAGCGCTTCTTCGGCGCGGCGCGCAACGTCGAGGAGGGAGGGTCGCTCACGATCATCGCGACGGCCCTCATCGAGACCGGCAGCCGCATGGACGACGTCATCTTCGAGGAGTTCAAGGGAACCGGCAACATGGAGATCCACCTCGACCGGAAGCTCGCCGACCGCCGGATCTACCCGTCCATCGAGATCACCCGCTCCGGGACGCGCAAGGAAGAGCTGCTCCTCGCCAAGCTCGAGCTGGACCGCTCCTGGGTCCTGCGCAAGGTCCTGAACTCCCTGTCGCCCGTCGAGGCCATGGAGCTCCTGATCGAGAGGATGCAGAAGACCAAGAACAACGAGGAGTTCCTGTCCTCCATGAGCAACATGGGGTAGGTCCGGTTGGGTCACCAAGAACACTTGGCGCCGGCGCCCCGATGCGTCTATAATGCGCACTTCCAGCAGAGGAGTCGTCACATGAAGAACGGGATCCATCCCGTCTACAAGATCGTCACCGTCACCTGCGCGTGCGGAGAGACCTTCACGACCCGCTCGACGAAGGACGACATGCGCCTCGAGATCTGCGCCAAGTGCCACCCCTTCTTCACCGGCAAGCAGAAGCTGATCGACTCGGCGGGCCGTGTCGAGCGGTTCGAGAAGCGCTACAAGAACGTCCCGAAGGGGGGCGCGCCGGCCACCTCGAAAGACAAGGCCGCCTCTCCCGCAGGCAAGGGCCCGGCCACCGGCGCGTAGCGCCGGCCGGCGCCGCAAGGCCCGGTCCCGATCCCGGCGCCGCATCGCCCCATGACATCGTTGAGTCCAGGACTGGCATCCGGACACAGGTCCCCGGGACCGGCGCGCGTGCGCCGAGTCCCGCTGAGTGTGGCGCCCCGCGCGCCGCGGTGATAGATTCTCGACATGGAAATCCTCGATCGTCTGAAGAGTCTCGAAGAGAAATTCGACTCGCTCGCAAGGCAGATGAGCGATCCGGGACTCGTGTCCGATCAGGACCGCTACCGGCAGGTCACCAAGGCCTACCGCGAGCTCGAGAGGACCATCACCAAGTACGGGGACTACAAGAACGTGGCGCGCCAGATCCAGGAGTCGCAGGCCCTGATGCAGGACGAGGAGATGCGCGCCATGGCGCGCGAGGAGCTGCAGTCGCTCGAGCAGCGCCGCGAGACGCTCCTGGCCGAGCTGCGCGCGCTGCTCCTGCCGAAGGATCCGAACGACGAGAAGAACGTCATCCTCGAGATCCGGGCCGGCACCGGCGGCGAGGAGGCGTCGCTGTTCGCCTCCGAGCTGTTCCGCATGTACAGCCGCTACGCCGAGCGACGGGGCTGGCAGGTCGAGGTCCTGAACCTGAGCCAGAGCGGTCTCGGCGGTGTCAAGGAGGTCATCGCCCTGATCAACGGCAGACAGGTGTACAGCCGTCTGAAGCACGAGAGCGGCGTGCACCGGGTGCAGCGGGTCCCGGCGACCGAGTCCTCCGGACGCATCCACACCTCGACCGCCACGGTGGCGGTCCTGCCGGAGGCCGACGACGTGCAGATCGAGGTCAACGAGAAGGACCTGCGCGTCGACACGTTCTGCGCCACGGGTCCCGGCGGCCAGGGGGTCAACACGACCTACTCGGCGATCCGCATCACACACCTGCCGACGGGCACGGTGGTGCAATGCCAGGACGAGCGCTCGCAGCACAAGAACAAGGCGCGCGCCATGAAGGTGCTGCGCTCGCGCCTACTGGACCTCGAGATCCAGAAGCAGAAGGACGCCATCGCCAAGGACCGCCGCAGCCAGGTCGGCACCGGCGAGCGCTCCGAGAAGATCAGGACCTACAACTTCCCGCAGAACCGCCTGACCGATCACCGGGTCAATGTCACCATCCACCGCCTGCCCGAGATCATGGAAGGGGACCTCGATTCGCTCATCGAGCCGATCGTCGCGCATTACCAGGCGGAGGCGCTGAAGGAGGAGGTGCGGGTCTGAAGAGGGCCACCGCCTCGTCGCTGGCCGCCGAGGGGAGGGCCAGTCTGGAGGCGGCCGGAGTTCCCGACCCCGCGCGCGACGCCGAAGTCCTCCTGGCCCACCTCCTCGGTCTCGACGCCGCGCGACTGCACGCCCACCCCGAGCTGTCTGTCGAGCCCGCGCTGGCGGCCCGCTACCGCTCCCAGATCGCCCGGCGGGCGGCGCGCGAGCCGCTGCAGTACCTGACCGGCGTGCAGGAGTTCTGGTCGCTCGCGTTCAAGGTCGCACCGGCCGTCCTGATCCCGCGCCCCGAGACCGAGGGGATCGTCGAAGCGTTTCTCCGCCTGAACCGCTCGCCCGAGCCGGTCGTGCTCGACATCGGCACCGGCAGCGGCTGTCTCGCCGTGGCGGTCGCCCGCGAGGTCCCCGGCGCCCGCGTCCACGCCAGCGACGTCTCGGAGGAGGCGTTGCGGGTCGCGCGCGACAATGCCCTCGCCCACGGCGTCGCGGCGCGCATCCGGTTCGCCGCCGGTGATCTCCTCCTGCCGCACCGCGGGACAGGCCTGGAGGGGGCGGTCGATTTCATCCTGTCCAACCCACCGTATCTGAGCGACGACGACCTCACGCGGTCGCCGCCCGAGGTGCGGAATTTCGAGCCGCGCGCCGCCCTCGCCGCCGGTCCGGACGGCCTGGTCTGCCATCGCCGTCTGGCGCGGGAGGCCGGCGTGTTCCTGAAGGCCGGCGGCCACCTGATCGTCGAGATCGGTCTCGGCCAGGAGGCCGCCCTGCGCGACCTGTACGCCGGACAGGACCGTCTCCAGGTCGTCGCCATCGAGCCCGACCTCGCCGGCATTCCGCGCGTCGCGATCATCCGGGCGCGGTCGTAGGGGCCCCAGTCCCGGCGCGGTATACTCCGTTCATGCCGGACCCGCTGCCCGTCGATGCCGCGCTGTCGATCGTCCTGAAAGCCGCGCCGGTCCTGCCCTCGGAGCGGGTCGGCATGGACGACGCCCTCGGGCGATATCTCCAGGAGGAGATCCGCGCCGACCACGACTACCCCGATTTCGACAAGTCGCTGATGGACGGGTACGCAGTGATCGCCGCCGACACTCAGGACGGGGGCCGGCCCCTTCGTGTCGTGCAGGAGATCCCGGCCGGTATGGATCCCGCGGCCCTGCGCCCGGTCACGCCGGGCACGGTGTCGCGCATCATGACCGGGGCCCCGATCCCGCCGGGCGCGGACGCCGTCCTGATCGTCGAGGAGACGGTGCCGGCGGCGGGCGACGCGACGGCGATCCGGCCGCTCGGCGCCGTACGGCCGGGGGCGAACCTGGCGCGCCGTGGCGTCGACGTGCGCGCCGGCGACGTCCTCCTGCGTCCGGGCGGGCTCATCGGCCCGGGGGAGATCGGTGTCCTGGCGTCCTGCGGCCGCACCACGATCGAGGTCGGCGGCCTGCCGCGTCTCGCCATCGTGGCGACCGGCGACGAGCTCGTCGAGCCGGAGATTGCGCCGGGTCCGGGTCGGATCCGCAACAGCAACGGCCCGCTCCTGCGCGCCCTCGCGCGCCGCGCCGGTGTCGTGACGCGGTATCTCGGGATCGCCCCCGATGAGGAGAGGGCGTTGCGGGGGATGATCGAGGATGGCCTGCGCGACGACGTTCTGGTTCTCTCGGGCGGCGTGTCGATGGGCACGCACGACCTGGTCGGCAGGACGCTCCGCTCGCTCGGGGTCGAGATCCTGTTCGAGAGAGTGGCGATCAAGCCGGGCAAGCCGTTCACGTTCGGCCGCCGCGGCCCCACGCTGGTCTTCGGCTGCCCGGGCAACCCGGTCTCCACCTACGTCATCTTCCAGGTCTTCGGGCGCGCCGCACTGCGCCGGATGATGGGGCGTCCCGATCCGGCCGCCGCGCCGGTGCGCGGCATCTTGAAGACCCCCGTCCGCCAGCACCCCGGCCGCGCCGGCTACTACCAGGCACGGGCCAGGTGGTCGGGCGGCGTGTACGAGGTCGAGGTGCTGCCCACGACCGGCTCCGCGGATTTCGTGTCCTGCGCCCGCGGGAACGCCCTCGCCATCGTCCCCTCGGAGACGGCTGTCCTGCCTGCCGGATCCACGATCGACGTGCTTCTTCTGGACGATCACGCCGACCGCATCGCGCCGGCCGCGTCGCGCGATTCGTCGCGTTGACACCCTCTTCGAGCGCGTGGTAGCCTCCGCCCGGCACCGCGGGAGAAGCGCTTGGCGAAGGTCACGGTCCTGATCGCGGACGACCTGAAGTTCTTCCTCGAGATCGAAAAATCCTACCTGCAGCGCGGCGGCTTCGAGGTCCTCACCGCGACCTCCGGCGAGGAGGCGGTGGACATCGCCCAGAAGCGCCAGCCCAACCTCGTGCTGCTCGACCTCGAGATGCCGAAGATGGACGGTGTCGCCGCCTGCGCGGCGATGCGCAAGGTCGCGGTGCTGCAGGCGACGCCGATCATCATCATGAGCGCCACCGGGACGCCGCAGAACCGGGAGCGCTGCCTGAAGGCCGGGTGCACGGAGTTCGTCATCAAGCCGGAGAAGCCCGACGAGCTTCTCGGGATCGTGGCGCGCATCCTGTCGATCAAGAAACGCGAGGCGAAGCGGATCACGGTGGTCTTCAACGTCACGGGCACGCACGCCTCCCGGCAGGTGATCGGTCAGGCGAAGGACCTGGGGGAGAAGGGGCTCCTGCTCGAGACCTCGACAGCCATCTCGGTCGGATCGGTCCTGGAGCTCGAGTTCTACCTGCCCGGGACGAGATCCCAGGTCAAGGTGAAGGCCAAGGTCGTGCGGGCGGGGAAGACCCCGGAAGGGGCCCCTCAGGCGGGCATCGAGTTCATCGACCTGAGCCAGGCGGACCAGGAGGCGATCCTGGACTACGTGACTTCCTGACGAGATCGTCGTAGACCGAGCGCAGGGCCGCGTCCTCGGGATGCCGCCCCAGTCCCTGCCGCGCCAGGTCGATCGCTTCATCCACCCGGTTCATCTCGGCCTTGGCCAGCGCCATTCCCAGAAACGGCGCGCTCCCGTCGTCCCCCAGGTCGCGCGCCCGCCGGAACGCGGTGAGCGCCCGCTCGGGCTGAGCCAGCCTTCTGTACACCGATCCCAGCTTGAGATAGAGGGCCGACGACGGCGAAGCCGCGCAGGCGCGCTCGTACGCGGCGGCGGCCTCGTCCCAGCGCTGCAGCTGCGCGAAGGCCCCGGCCAGGTTCGCGAGGAAGCGGGGGTTCTCGGGGTCGAGCTCCTCGGCGCGCCGGAACTCCTCGAGCGCCTCGGGGGCCCGACGCGAGCCCGCCAGGAGGATTCCGAGGAGATTGTGGAACTCGTCGATGCGCGGGTCGCGCAGAAGCGCGCGCCTCAGGATCGGCTCGAGCATCCCGCGCTTTCCCGGTGGCAGCAGGGCGAACAGGTGCTGTGCCGCGACCACGCGGGCCGGGTCGGCCTGGAGCGACTTGGCGTAGAGCGCCATGGCCGCCTCCCTCCCGCCCCTGTCCTCGGCGAGGAGGCCGGCGATCGCGTCGTCCAGGCCGGGTCGCTTCGCGGTGCGCGCCGCCCAGCGCCGGGCGATGTCGGATGCGATGTCGCGGCCGCCAGGGCGCGACAGGACCAGCTGAACCATCCAAAGCACGGATTCGGGATCCATCGACTCCATGGTGCGCAGCCCCTCTTCGAGGGCGCCGAGCGCCAGGTCGTGCTGGCCCAGTCCGAGGTACGCCTCGGACAGCAGCTGGTAGTTCTTCGGCAGCTTCTGGCGCTCGTTGGCGAGACGCAGCTGCTCCGCCGCCTGCGTGTAGTCGCGCCGCTTCATGAAATAGGTCGCGAGGTTGCGGTGATAGAACACCTGCGTCGTGGCGCCGGGACCGCTCGAAGCGCCCGCCGTGGGCGTCCCGCCCCCGGGGGAACCGCCGACACCGGCCGAAGCCGGCACGTCCTTTCCACCCGGGCCGGTCGCGGCCTCCTCCGGCTCGGGACCGGTCGCGTGCGCCCCGCCGGCCGGGTCGCCGGAGATGTAGCCGAGGGCGCGCAGGTTGGCGAGGAGCTCCTCCTCCGCCTCGCGCGTGCCCTGGCCCGAGGCGACGACGGTCGTCTCGCGCGGCGCCCCGATGCGCTCGTAGGAGGGGATCGTGCGCGCCGGGTGGGCCGCCACGAAGGCCGGATCGATCGCCTCCAGCAGGACGCGACCGGGCATCTCCTCCGAAGCGGGGAGGCCGACCAGGTACAGGAGCGTCGGCGCGATGTCGAACAGTGTAGCGCGCGGCGCCAGGGGACCGGGACGCGCCCCGGGTCCGATCAGGATGAAGATGCCGTTCTCGCGGTGCCACTCGACCGGCTGCTCGGTCGTGTACGGCAAGACATTTTGAGGCCTGCCGGCGCCGGTCTTGAAGCCGTGATCCGACACCACCATGATCGTCGTCCCGGGACCGGCCGCCTTCACGATGCGGCCGATCAACTCGTCCTGCTTGACATAGAAACCGGCGACGGCGTCCCGGTAGCGGCGGTAGTCCTCCTCGGGGCAGATCGCCAGGCGCGGCGCCATGCAGTGCTGAAAGCGGTGGCCCATCATGTCGATCCCCTCGAAGTACACCGCCGTGAGGTCCATCCTCCGCGCGACGAGGTTCGAGGCTATGGCCGCGTAGTTCTTCGATCCGGCGAGGATCGAGATGGCCAGCGGGACCGGCCGCTGCGCCAGCTTCCGAGTCTCCTTCTCGTCGTCGGTGGCGGCGGGCTGCAGAACTTCGTGGAGCGCCGCCTCGTACTCGGCGCGGTCGATGTGCAGGATCGAAGCGACCTCCTCGTACGTCAGGTCCGCGGCGGTGTGCAGAGCAGGCAGGACCTCGTCGAAGTAGCCGGGCGGATAGGTGAGGCCGGCGGGTGCCGTGGCACCGGGCGGCCGGGGCCGCAGGGTCTGGAACACGACCAGGTTCGAGACCTGGACGCCGTCCACCTTCTCCGCCGGGTACGACGCCCACCAGGCGACGAAGGCGCTGGACTTGCCGGCGTCGCCCAGGATGTTCCACAGCGCCTTGACCCTGCGGAAACGGCTGGTGATCGGCACGCGCCGGCCGGTCGCGTCGTCGATCGCCTGGAAATCGGCGACTCCATGGACGTCCGGACCGACCCCGGTGACCATCGTCGTCCACAACAGGGGTGAGATCATCGGATCGTACGAGCGCAGCGGACCGTGCGCCCCGCCGTTCGCGAGACGCGCCAGGTTGGGCAGCCGGCCGGCCCGCATCAGCGGATCGATCGTGTCCCAGTCGGCGCCGTCGAGACCGATGAGAAGCACGCGCAGACCGGTCGGCTCCGCCGTCGGCGCCGCCTCGGCGAACGAGCCCGGCGGACCGATCCGCGCGAACAGGTCGTGGGGCTCGATCCCCGCGGCGCGCAGCGACCGGTCGATCGCAACACTCGCCGATCGCGGCAGGGGAGCGCTCCCCTGCAAAGGGTCGGCGGGCAAGAGCGCCGCCAGCGGCATCGGATCGAGCGCCGTCCCGGCGCGGGACGCCGCCAGGCCGCGCAGTCCGGACGACTCGATCTCCGCAGCACCTCCCGCGAGCGCTCCGGGATCGATCCGGTAGGCGAACGACAGACGGACGCGGACCGCGGCCCCTTCCTCGGTCCGCCTGTCGATATCCACTCCGTCGAGGCGACCGGAGAGGGGGAACAGCAGGACGGGCGCCAACGGCGGCCGGAAGCCGAAGCCCGCCCCGTGCAGCCTGCCGCCGGTCATCCCCAGCATCCCCTCGGGCACGCGCAGGATGGAGGCGGCGCCGAGGACTGCGGCGACGGCCGCGAGCGCGGCCAGGAGGGCGCCGCGGCGCGGGAACGCCCGTCTTCGGGGGTACGAACCGGTGGGTTGCGCCGGGGTCGTGGTGTTGCGCGCGGCGGTCACGCTTCGAGTATAGAGGAGACGGAGTCCGCGCGACGAGAGCCGGACAGTACAACGGCCCCCTCGCGGGGGCCGTCCGAATCAGGAGGTACCGAGGTGCGGCGAGCTTCTAGAAATCCCAGCGGGCCGCCAGGCGCCACTGTCGCGGAGCCTGGTACTGGATCGGCTTGAGGAAGTCGGGGTCGGTGACGCCCGCCGTGAGCTCGACGTTGTCGTCGTAGAGCGTCGCCTCCTGGCTCTGGAAGACGTTGAACACGTCGAGCATCACGCTCATCTTCGACTTCCCGAACTGGATCGGGTAGTCGGCGTGCAGGTCGAGCGTCACGAGATCCGGTGTCCGCCCGAGGTTGCCTCTCTTGACCGGGTCGTACGAGAACAGGAACGGACCGCCGAAGGGGAGCAGGTCCGGGTCGGCGAGCGCCGTGCCCAGGCTCTTGGTCTTGCGCAGCTCGGAACCGGTGCCCGGATCGGCCCAGTACGCGTAGGTCGGGTTGATCCCGGGGATCTCTCCCGAGTTCTGGTAGATCGGGTGCGCGAGCATCGAGGTGCGCGGCACTCCGGACGCCCAGGAGAAGTTGGCTCCGAGACGCAGCTTGTTGGCGAACTGGTACGACGGGTAGACATGCAGGACGTTCGAGACGTCGGACGGCAGCGGCCCGGCGTTGAACTGTCCCGACATGAGGGGCGAGTTCGGGAAGTCGTAGAGGGACGTGATGTTCGGGTCGCTCTGGCCGTTGTCGTTCCGGAACAGGCCCTCGTAGTTCCCGATCAGCCGCGCGAAGCGGTAGTTGGCGTACACGGACCAGTTGTCGGAGAACCGCTTGGTGTAGATGAATTCCAGCGACTTGTAGCGGCGCTGCGGCTTGGGAAAATTGAACAGCCCGCCCTTCGGCACGTTCTTGGTCCCGGGGTTGGCCAGCTCGTACGAGCCGAACGTGGTCGCCGGGAACTTCACGCTGGCCCCCGTCCCCGCGCCCTGGTCGACACCGTTGACGCCGCCGAACGGGTCGTACGGATACCCGTAGGATGTGCCGTAGTAGAAGTTCTGGATCTGCTCGATGGCGTTGACCTGCACGTCCTCGAGGGCGCGCCCCTGGGTCCTGTAGATGCTGCGGACCTCGAACGATGAGTTGGGAGTCACCTCGAAGGCGAAGCCGCCCGACAGCTCGTCCTCGTAAGGCAGCCTGGTGCCGGAGACGACGTTGGTCTTGTCGACTCCCTGGGTGAACACTCCTCCCGCCAGCGGCTGGCAGGTGGTCGAGCCGCCCGCGCCGTCGGAGCAGCTGCCCGTGGGGCCGCCGAGCCGGGGCGTCGTCAAGTCGCGGTCGCTGAACTCCTGGCGGCTGATGCCGACCTCGTTGCTCAGCGCCCGGATCGCCAAGTCGTTGGGGATCCTCTCGAAATACCGGCCCCAGTTCATGTAGGCGCGGCTCTTGCCGTTACCGAGGACGTCCCAGCTCACGCCGAGGCGCGGCGCCAGGTTGCCGGCGAAGACGTACGAGTCGGGGGTGTAGCTCGAGGTTCCCGGAGTGAAGATCCGGCTGGTCACGCCCCCCAGGGTGATGTTCTGCGTCCCGAACGGCAGCGTGAACGACCCGGCCCCCTGGACCGACTCGGTCGACAGGCGCACGCCGGCCTTGACGGTGACGCGCGGCAGGACCTGCCAGGTGTCCTGCACGAACCCGGCGATCTCGTTTGCCGTGGTGGGCGGCAGCTCGGGCCCGAGCTGCGCCCGGGTGACGCGGAAGCGATTGGCGCTGTCGTAGGCCACCGCCACGTCGGTGCCGATGCCGTTGCGCACGCTGACGAGGGCGCCCCCGCGGGTCGGCACGGAGACGGTGTCCTGGATCCCGTTCAGATCGGCGTCAACCGGCGCACCGGTGGCGGGATCGCTCACCGGCAGCTGGATGTTGAACGACGGCCCCGTGTAGGTGGCGGTGTCCTTGTACGAGATGTCGTCGTACTGCACGCCGTACTTGACCTCGTGCTTGCCGAAGACCTCGGTGATCTTCACCGAATACGCCGTGTCCTTGTCGTCCTGGTTCGAGATGAAGCCGACGCCGCCGCGGCGCTCGGCCACGGGCGACAGGGTGAGCGGCACGGGGCCGCCGCCGGGGTCGTAGCTGTCGGCGCCGCGGAAGAACTCGAGCGTGTTCCTGAGGTCGGTGTAGGAGTACTGGTCGAGCGCCGACGTCTCGCGGAACGTCCCGGCGTGGTGGCCGATCTGCGCCTCCATGAAGAAGCGCGGCGTGAACACGGCGCTCCACTTCAGGGTCTGGTTGTTCGAGCCGAACTTGATCTCGCTCTCGCCGCCGCCGGTGGCGAAGTCACCGTACCGCACCGCGCTGCCGCGCTGCGGGCCGTCCGCGCCCGTGGCCGGGTCGCCGAAGAACGAGAACTCGACCTGGTGCTTGGGGGACGCCTGCCAGTTGATTTTCCCCGCGTAGTTGTTGGCGGTGCGCTTCCGGTCGAACTCGCGACCCGCCGACGGGAAGGCCACTGCGTTGGGGGCGTTGAACCCGGTCGCGGAGGTCTCGTCGAACACCGAAACGCCCGCGCTGGCGGCGATGAAGGCGGGGTCGGACAGAGGCTGGGCGGTCACGCTGTGCGTCGTGAGGACCGGATTGTAAGCGAAGAAGTAGAACAGCTTGTCCTTGACGAAAGGTCCGCCCACGCTGAAGGCGAAGTCCTGGACATTCTCGTTGACGACGTTGGAGGTGCCGGCGTCCAGCTTCACGAGCTGCCGGGACGATTGCAGCATGCTCGGGCTGGAGTACAAGGACACGCTCCCCTTGAAATCATTGGTGCCCGACTTGACGATGGTGTTGATGATCCCGCCGAGAGCCTGACCGTATTCCGCCTCGAACCCGCCGGTCTTGATCTGCACCTCGTCGAGGAACTCGCTCGTGACGCCGGTGCCGAGGGATCCGTAATTGATGTTGTAGGCGCCGATTCCGCCGTAGCCCGTGTTCGTGATGTTGACGCCGTCGATCAGGTACTGGTTCTCCAGGCCGGAGGCGCCGCTGATCGAGTAGTTCCCGTCGCCGGTCCCGAGACCGCTCACGACGCCCGCCGCCACGGCGTAGGTGTCGGTGAACGCGCGGCCGAGCGGGACCGAGTTGGCGAAGTCGCCGTACTTGATGTTGGTGCTTGTCGAGGTCGAGGTGACGTCGACGAGAGGCGCCTGGCCGCTCACGGTGACCGTCTCCGTCTTGCCCGGCTCGAGGGTGAAGTCGAGGCTCGTCTTCTGGTTCAGACCGACTCCGACGTCATTGCGGATCACCGTGGTGAAGCCGCCGGGAGCCTCCGCCCGGACCGTGTAGGTCCCCGGGCGCAGGAACGGCAGGATGTACGCGCCGTTCGCGTCCGTCTCCGCGGTCCGTGTCCCGAACTGGGAGGTCGCGATGATCACCGCGCCAGGGATGCCGCGGCCGGTGGGATCGCTGACTTTGCCCGAGATGGTGCCGGTCGTCAGCTCCTGGGCCAGGGCGGGCGTCACCGTGGCCAGGACGAGCAGAAGCAGCGCCGCCCACGAGAAGGCTGTCCTTGTCATCATCTCCCTCCGACTCCGTCAATCGACGCCGCCACGCGACGTCGTCGCCGACGCACGGGGCGTGCTCCGATTCTCCGGGCCATCGACGGGCCTCGGGAATCACGCAATCGCAATATAAGGTCCGTGCGGGCGAACGCAAGGGAGGTACGAGGATTGTCGGAGCGGTATTACGGAGTTGTGATCGGGCGGCGGGGCGGCCGGCTCAGAAGGGCAGCGCGGCGCGCAGATCGCGCGCCAGCGCCGGATCGATCTTCTCGAGGCTGTCGCATTCGCGTCGCGCCCCCTCGGCCCGGTGCGTCGCCATCAGCGCGAGCGCGAGCTGAAAGTGGGTCTGCGCGTGGAGCGGCTCGATCTCGAGGGCGTGCGTGAACGAGTCGATCGCGTCCTCGTAGCGGCCGGCCGTGCCGTAGGCCACGCCGAGATTGAACCGGGCGAGGTGCAGGCGCGGGCTGAGCCGAGCGGCGCGCTCGAAGTCCGCGATGGCGGCATCGGTCCTGCCGATGCGGAACAGGCGGCCGCCGCGCTCCAGCATCAGGACATCGGAATCTCCCGAAATACGCGCCACGTCGTCCAGGAGGTGCAGCGCCCGATCCGCCTGGTCGTCGCGCGTCAGGAGGAGCGCCTGCGCCCAGAGCCCCGCGGCGCTGCGCGAGAAGTCGTCCGCGGGGCGCGCCAGCGCGTCCGGCACCGGAAGACCGGGGCCGGACGCGGCGACGTCGATCTCGCTGCGATCGATCGGCACGGCGCAGGCGAACAATCGATCGCCGCCGGGGGGAGGCGGCAGGATGGAGCCGAACAGACGGTGGTGACGGTCGAACAGGAAACCTGATCCCGCGCCGCCCCCGTCGGGAATGCGGACGCGCAGGAGCCCGGGGCCGGCCCCCAGGGCGATCATCTTGTCGAGACGCGCCTGGAAGACGCGCGGCCGGTAGCCGTCGCGGTCCCGCAGGCCGACGAGCGTGTCCCCTTCTGCCGGGGCGGGCGCCGGGGCGGCTTGTTCGTCCTCGGCACCGTCCCCTTCTCCGCCGCACGCCGCGAGCCCCGGGGCGCGCAGGAGCACCAGATCCCGGCTCGGGTCCTGGAGGAGGACCTCGGTCACCTCGATCGGGGCGGGGCCATCCCCCGGCCCCGCCGATCCGGGATCGGGCACCGTCTGCAGGCGCTGCCATTGAGTCCGCAGGCGCGCCGCGGCCGACAGGGAGGCCAGGACCAGACCGGGGCGATCGAGCGCGTAGGCGACCGTCATCAGGATCGTGTTACCGGAGGCGTCGCGCGCCCGCAGCTCCAGGGCGCAGCCGGCCGGGCCGGAAACGAGCGGCACGCCGAAAGCACCGGCGGGACAGATGAAGATGCAGGCCAGGATACCGGGAGCGACGATGGTCCGCAGCGGCAGCACAGTCCCTCCCTGGGCTGCAACCGGCTCAGACCGGGGGGCGGCGATGGACGATCAGCGAATGACGGGTTCGAGTGATGTGTGTCGCGCACTCATCTACGCCGCACCGGGGTCGGCGTCAAGGCGTTTCTTCTCCGCTTCTCGCAAGGCTCGGAGAAGGGCCGCCGACTCGAGACGCCGGCGCAGTGCCTGGGCGAGCGACAGGAACGAGGTGTAGAGGTACCCCATCTGGAACAGGAGGAAGAAGGGAAGGACGGACGCATTCCCCGTGATGATGGCGCAGGCGCTTGCGGCGGTGAAATAAATACCCAGGAGCATTTCCGCGGCCGTCCAGCCGCGTCGGCGGAGCCCGCGGTAGGACGAACGGCTCCAGTCCCCGTCCGTCCCCTGCAGACTGTGCTTCGGGGTGCGCAGGAACTCGACGCGTCTCCCGGAACAGCCGCTCCAGACCGCGCGCGCATTGTTGAGGCTGAGCCCGATTCCCAGGGACATCAGGAACGGCAGGTAGGCCAGGCTCGTCAGCCAGTCCTCGTGCACCTCGCGCTCCGCGCACACGTAGAAGATGGAGATCGAGAGGGTCGACAGGAGGAAGAGCGGCAGGTCGATGTAGACCAGCCCGTCGAGGCCCAGCGCGCGGCGGGCGAGCACGGCCGGCACGATGAGGATCGCCAGGAGCAGCATGAGGGCGTAGGCGCTGTTGTTGGTGAGGTGGAAGAACGCCTCCACCTTCACCTTGAGCGGAAGGCGCGCGCGCAGGAGCCGCGGCAGGATCTTCCGGCCCGACTGGATGGAACCCAGGGTCCAGCGGTGCTGCTGCGTCTTGAAGGCGTCGTTGTCGGCCGGCAGCTCGGCGGGGGCCGTGACGTCCGGCAGGAACACGAACTCCCATCCCTTGAGCTGCGCGCGGTACGACAGGTCGAGGTCCTCGGTGAGGGTGTCGGACTGCCAGCCGCCGGCCGACTCGATGCAGGCCCGTCTCCAGACTCCGGCGGTGCCGTTGAAATTGAAGAAGCAGCCGGCGCGGTGCCGCGCGGCGTGCTCGATGACGAAGTGCCCGTCCAGGTAGATCGACTGGATGCGGGTCAGGACCGAGTACTCGCGATTGAGGTGCCCCCAGCGCGCCTGCACCATTCCGACGCGCGGGTCGCCGAAGTGGTGCACGAGGTCGAGGAGGAACGACGGGGGCGGTACGAAATCGGCGTCGAACATCGCGATCAGGTCTCCCTTCGCGCGCGCCAGACCGTACGCCAGCGCCCCGGCCTTGAACCCCTCGCGGCCCCCGCGGCGCAGGTGCACGACGTCGTGCCCGAGCCGGCGCATCGATTCAACGGTGTCCGCCGCGAGGCGCTGCGTGTCATCCGCCGAGTCGTCCAGCACCTGGATCTCCAGGCGATCGGCAGGGTAGTCGAGGGCGCAGGCGGCGCGGATGAGGCGCTCGACGACGTAGCGCTCGTTGTACACGGGAAGCTGCACTGTCACCACGGGGAGCGGGTCGAGCGGCGGCGGGGGGCGCGTGTCGGACGGTTTGTGCCTGTGATAAAGACGCAGCAGGGAATAACGGTGCGCGCCGTAGATCGAGAGCAGGAGCAGCGTCGCGTAGTAGGCCGCGACGATCGTGCCAAGGACGACGGTCACGCGGGGCACCTCACTTGTGGGTCGCCGGGGCCTCTGTTACGATGCGCGGACCTTGCAGCGGTCCCTTTCCCGTCTGTTCGTCTTCGGACTGGCGATGGAGTGCGGCTTCCTCCTCCTGCTCGCGGCGAAACCCGCTCCCGGCCGCACCTCTTTCTTCCTCGTCCTGTACTTCGTCGTGTTCCTCCTCTACCTCCTCGCGGTCCGTGACACGCTCCGGGGGAAGAGCGAGGGGGCGGGTCCTCTCGTCCTCGGACTCGCGTGCCTGTTCCGGCTGACATTTCTCGCCGCTCCCCCGGCCCTCAGTCATGATCTGTACCGCTATCTGTTGGACGGCCGCGTCACGCTGTCCGGCGGGAATCCGTTTCTCGAGACGCCCGCCTCGCGTGTCGCGGCGTCCCCGGACGATAAGGAGATCGCGCGCATCGAGCACGCGGAGATCCCGACGATCTATCCGCCGGCGGCGCAGGCGCTGTTCGCGGCGGGGGCGGCGCTCCAGGCCGGTGTCTACGGCATCAAGCTCCTCGTGATCGTCGCGGACCTGCTCGTGATCGTCGCCCTGCGAGCTCTTCTCCGGGCGCGGGGTCGGCCGCCGGTGCTCTCGCTGATCTATGCCTGGAATCCGCTGGCGGTGACGGAGACGGCCTGGAGTGGCCACCTCGAGCCGGCCGCCATCCTGTTCGTTCTCCTGGCGGCCCGAGCGATTATACAGAAAAGGGAACACCGCGCGACCCTGGCCCTCACGATGGGCGGTCTCGTGAAGCTGTTCCCGCTCGTCCTGATGGCGCCGCTTCTGCGTTCGGTCCGGGCCCGCTCTCTGCTGCTCGTCCCGACCCTGCTGATCGCGGCGTACTGGCCGTTCCACGCCGCCGGGCGGCGCCTCTTCGCCGGGCTGCGAGCCTACTCCGATCGCTGGCTGGCGAACGAGTCGCTGTTCGCGCTGGTCTATGCCGCGATCGACGCACTCGATCCGACACCGCGACTCAAGAGCGCCATTGCCTGGACGCGGAGTTGCATCCCGCACACGGGAGGACTCGACCGTCTGTACGCCTACGTCTACCCGGTCGATCTCGCGAAGGGCCTCTGTGCTCTTGCCCTGCTGGTGTTCGCCGTCGGGCTCTGGCTCAGGCGCGCCGACCCGCTGCGCGGCTGCTTTCTCCTGACCGCCGCGGCCCTGCTTCTGTCTCCGACCGCACACCCCTGGTATTTCCTGTGGGTGCTCCCGTGGCTCTGCCTGTTCCCGTCGCGCCCCTTCCTGCTCCTCACCGGCCTCGTCTCCCTGGCGTACGTCAACCTGGGGGCCGCCGGCCGTGCGCTGGAGCCGTACCCGTGGATTCGCGTGGTGGAGTACGCGCCGTTCTATGTCCTTCTGGGCGCCGACTGCCTGCGGGAAGCGCTCCGCGCCCGGGAGGAGTCCGCGGCGCGCGTCGCCGACTCCCGGGCCGGGTGATAGACTCGATCGCCATGGCCGCCGTCGTCACCGGTCTCGGCGTCGTCTCCCCCTTCGGCCTCGGAGTGGATGCGTACCTGCGCGGCCTGCGCGAGGGAGCGAGCGCCACCCGGCGCATCACCCTCTTCGATCCGGACGACCTGCCCTGCCAGGTGGCGGCCGAGGTCCCGGGATTCGATCCGTCAGCACACCTCGACGCGGAGGACCTGCCGCGCGTCGGCCGGATCGTGCCGCTGTCGATCGTGGCCGCGCAGGAGGCGCTGCGCGACGCCGGGCTGCCGGTGGACCCGCCCGAAGGCACCCGCGGCGACGTCGGCGTCGTGATCGGCACCGGCGCGGGCGCCGCCGATTTCGCCGAGCGCCAGTACGAAAGGTACTACCGACACGGGATCAGGCGCGTCAATCCATTCGCCATCTCGTCCTCCGTCATCGGGATGGTGAGCAGCGAGCTGAGCATCCGCTTCGGGTTCGCCGGCCCGTCGCACGTCCTCAGCAACGGCTGCACCAGCAGCACCGACGCGATCGGCTACGCCCTGCACGCCGTGCGCCGGGGCGATCAGCCGATCGTCCTGACCGGCGGGGCGGAGGCCTGCATCACCCTCGGAATGATGGAGGGGTTCTGCCGGATGCGCGCCGCCGCGACCGGCTGGAACGATCGTCCCGGGAAGGCCTCGCGCCCCTTCAGCCGCGACCGGAGCGGTTTCGTCCTCGGGGAAGGAGCCTTCATGCTGGTCCTCGAGGACGACGGGCACGCGCGGCGGCGCGGAGCCCGCGTCTACGCCGAGGTGGCCGGGTACGGCTCGACCTGCGACGCGCACCACCGGGTCCACATGAGCGCGGAAGGCGCCGAATCGACGCGCGCGATGGAGCTGGCGCTGCTGTCCGCCGGGGCGCCGGCGGAGGAGGTGGACTACATCAACCTGCACGGCACCTCGACCCGGCAGAACGATCGCGTCGAGACGATGGCCGTGAGGAGCCTCCTCGGAGGGCGGGCGAGCGGGGTCCCGGCCTCGGCGACGAAGTCGATGATCGGTCATGCGCAGGGGGCCAGCGGGGCGGCGGGGGTCGTGGCGACGATCCTCGGGATGCGGGAGGGTTTCCTGCCGCCGACGATCAACTACGATTCACCCGATCCCGAGTGCGATCTCGACTACGTGCCGAACCGGGCGCGCGCGGCGCGCCCGCGCCTGGCCCTGTGCAACTGCATCGGCTTCGGCTCGAAGAACTCGGCGATCGTCCTGCGCGCGACCGATCAATGACCGGCCGCCAGTCGTTCGACGTCGTGATCGCCGGCGGCGGACCGGCCGGGTCGACCCTCGCGACTCTCCTGACGCGCGCCGGCCGCACCGTAGCGCTGTGCGACGCCGCACGTTTCCCGCGCCACAAGATCTGCGGCGAGTACGTCCCGCCGTCGGCCCTCCCGATCTTTGCGCGCCTCGGGGTGCTGGACGGGATCCTCCTCCTCGCCCCACGCCGTCCCGTCGGCATGGCGGTGGTCTCCCCGGACGGGACTGAGGTCCTGGGGCGCTACGCCGGGGACGCTCGCGGCCTGTCGATGCGGCGTCTCGACCTCGACGGCGTGCTCCTGGAAGGGGCGCGGCGGAGCGGCGCCGTGGTCCTCGAGGGGACGCGCGTCGTATCGCTGCAGCGTCCGGCCGCGGGCGGGTTCGAGGTGACCGTGCGGAGGGGCACGGCCGGCGAGGTGCTGCGCGCCCGGATCCTGGTCGGGGCGGACGGCCGCAACTCGTTCGTGGCCCGCCGGCTCGGATTGAGACGCCCCGAGCCCCGGCATCGCAAGTGGGCGGTGATGGCCCACGTCCGCGGGGCGAGGGTGCCTGTCGATCACGGCGAGATGATCGTCACGCCGTACGGCTACTGCGGCATCAACCCTCTCCCCGGAGGTCTCGCCAACGCCTGTGTCGTGGTCGATCGCGGCGATCTGGAACGCGTGACGGGTGGGCGCGCGCACCTGGCCGATTTCCTGCGCGAGCGGTTCGCCTCCCACCCACTCACCCGCGCTCGCCTGGAGGGGGCCGAGATCGCGGCCGGTCCGTGGGCCACCGGTCCGCTGGCCTGCCGTGCGGCCCGGTGCGTGGACGATGCGGTCCTTCTGGTCGGAGACGCTGCCGGATTCTACGACCCGTTCACTGGGGAGGGGATCGGCATGGCGCTGCGCGGCGCCGAGCTCGCGGCGGAGATCCTGGACGGCGCCCTCGTGCGCGGGCGGACCGGGCGCCGCGCCCTCGAGCCGTACGAGGCGGAGCGACGCCGCCTCTTCCGCTCCCGTCTGTGGCTCGACCGACTGCTTCAGCTACTTCTGAAGAGCCCGCGGCTCACCGACTGGGTCGCGCGCCGGCTGCGGCGCGACCCGTCCCTGGCCGATCTCCTCGCGCGCGTCACGGGGGACACGACGGACGCGGCGGAGGTCCTGCGCCCCGCCTTCCTGGCGCGACTGATACGCGCATAGGGCGGCGGGTCGGCCGCCCCGGGTCGTTCAGGAGCGCGCGGGCGTGGCGGCCGGCCGGTCCTTGACCCAGGTCGCGATCTGTTCGACGACCTCGGCAGCGACGTGGCCGGCGACCAGGTACTCGTCCGGCGTTCCCATCCCTTCCCCTTCCATGAACAGGTGATTGAGGGCGGGATAGATCCTGAACGCGACGTCGGTGCGTCCGGCGAGGAGCCGCCGCCAGCCCTCGAAGTCGGCCCGCGTCACTTGGTAGTCCCTCCCCCCCTGGAGCACGAGCACGGGCCCCCTGAGAAGAGTCGCCGCCTCGCCGGCGTCGTGACGTGCGAGATCGTCCCAGTAGGTGCGGCCGAGCCCGAGCGGAAGGTCATCCGGCCGGTCCGCGCCGGAGGCGGCCGTGGAATCGTGCGCAGCGACCCGCTCGACCTGATGCCGTATCGTTTCGAGCCGCGCGCGCTCTTCGGGGGTCGTGACACCGTCGAGCGCGGCGAGATAGGCCATCTGCTCGAGGTAGGCTTCCTGAAGGGGCCTGCTCGGAGTGGCCAGCATGACGAACCCCGCGATCCCCGGCTCCAGTCTCGCGATCCTAGGGAGGGCGACCCCGCCCAGGCTGTGGCCGAGGACGAACACGCGGGAAGCGTCCACACGGCGGCTTCCGCGCAGGAGCCGCACCGCCTCCACCGCGTCGGCGACGGTCTCCTCGTTGAGCGTGAGCCGATCGGACTCCGCCTGCAACCGGGCCGCGTAGACTCTCGTCCGCTTGTCGTAGCGCAGCACCGCGATGCCGCGCGAGGCCAGCCCTGAGGCCAGGTCACGGAACGGCCGGTTCGGGCCGACAGTCTCGTCCCGATCGAGCGGACCGGAGCCGTGGACCAGCACGACCCCCGGAACGAGCCCCTGCCCCGCGGGGGTCGACAGCGTCCCCGGCAGCGGCCAGTCCGGGCTCCCGACGCGCACGTCGGCCTCGCCGTAGGCCCCGGGCCGGGCGTACGCCGGCGGCGTGTATTCCGATCTCGCCGGCGGCGGTACGAAGAACAGCCCGGCGATGCGCTTCGAGCCGTCGAACACGATCTTCGCCTCCAGGACCGCTTTCTCGAACGTGCACGCGACGAAGACCACCTGGTAGCCCGACTCCTTCGCGACCCGAGTCCCGGTCTGCTTCTGGAAGGCGCCCGCCTGGGTGTTGAGGCTCTTCCAGACGTCGCGCAGCTTGTCCGCCGGCAGGGCGGCCGTCATGGCGGGATCGAAGCGCTTGACCGCCGCGGCGAAATCGCCGGCCGCCAGAAGATCGACGAACCCTCCGGCGATTCCCTGCAGATCGTCGGCCGGCTGCTTCCGGTCGGCCGCCCCGGCCCGCCCTGCCGCGACGAGGAGAAGCGCGAGACACGCGAGATTCGAGAACCCTCTCATGCCATCCTCCTACGACCCGCCCGAAGGACCGCGGCGGCGCTCGATCGCCTCGATGAACCGCTCGGGGCTATCGGGTGTCAGGACGAACGATTGCGCGGCGCGGACGAGCACGTAGCCATCCCCCCGCGTGGCGTACATCCGGTAGCTGCCGAGGGCCTGGTTGCGGAATAGACCGTAGTAGCCGAACAGCCCTCCGGACCCGAGGGTCCTCGACGAGCCCGCCAGGCGGTCGGATGACAGGAGCTCCACCGATCGAATCGCGGCCAGGGGGATCTCGACGGGGCGGAGAAGGCGATCGATCGTGAGGCGATCCCCCGCGACGGTGTAGCCGCGCGGCGCCAGGAGCGCGCCGAAGACGAAGGCGCCGAGCGACAGCACGCCGCCGGCCAGAATCAGGAGGCGACCGGGGCCGGGCGGGACCATCGTCAGCGACACCCAGACCGCGAGCGTCGCGCCCAGGAGAAGCAGCGTCGAGCCCGCGACCGTCACAAGGGTCAGTTTCTGGTCCCAGGGAGCCGAGAACAGGGCCGTGTCCGTCATGAGTGCCCTCCAGGTGGCGGAAGATTTGCCATCCATTCTATGCGCATCTGCGTCTGCGGGATCACCAGCCGCTCGATCCAGTCCCCCAGGAGCCAGGCGTGCTCGTCGAGGTCCGGCGTCAGGTGCAGGCTGAGCGCCGGGGGGCCGAACTCGCGCCCCCCGAGAAGGACCTTGAGCACGCCGGGGCGGGTCAAACGGAGTTCCTCGCACGCCGGCAGCGACAGGAACGCGTCGATGGCTGAAGCGTGGCGCGCCGCCGCGAGCGCCGCGAAGGCGTGAGACGCGAAGCAGTTGTCGACCAGGAGCAGCGGGGGGCGCGTGACGTCGCAGAGGGCGGATCGCCGCTCCGTTCCTGACCGGGACGCCACCACGGCCCTGTCGCGCTCCACCTCCAGCTCGAGAGAGAACGGTCGGGCGTTCACGACGGCCTCGACCGTGCAAAAGCGCGGGCGCAGGTCGGCCGCGAATTCGGCCACGACCGTCTGCCGGAGATCGAACCTATGGATCGCGATCTCGGTCTCGGCGCGGAGGCGGATGCGGCCGCTCGCCCCGGCCTCAGCCCGGACCGTCTCGGAGCCTATCGGCCGGTTCCGGAAGTACGGGACGAACCGGCCGGTCCCGCAGGCCCGGACGATCGGATCGGCCGGAGGGGAGGAGACGGCGTTCATGAGAGGGGCGCCTCGAAGTCCACGGCGTTCCCCTGGAGCTGGCGCAGCATCTGGGAGCGCAGGAGCGCGCGCAGCCGCTCGGGGGGCAGGACCCCTGCTTTCTGGTAGGCCTCCAGCGTCTCGACCGCTGAGGCGATCCGCTCGACGTTCTCCTCAACGAAGGACTCGGCCACCCGATCGCCGAACTCGGGGCCTCCGAGTGCGCCGGCCAGCCTGAACGAAGGGTTGTGGTCCAGGGCCGTCGACAGCCGTGCCTTCCTGCGCCGGCGCCCGCCGCCCCCGCCCCCGTAGGCGCTGGTCGAGATCAGCGCGTAGGCGTACAGGCTCACGACGGCCGCCACCGCGACCGCCACGACGGCGTCCTGGATCACGGCCACCCAGACCCAGACGGCCGCGATGCAGATGGCGACGGCCGTGCACGATTCGGGGACCGGGTTGGTGTCGAGGCGCCCCTTGAGACCTTCGAGCTGCGAGCCGATCCGCTGCGCGAGCACGGACGGCTCCGGTGAGCGGATGAGACCGCGTCCTTCCAGGGCCTGCACGAAGGCGCGCGGGTCATCCCGGTCGATGGCCGAGCGGACATCCGGATCGCCGAGGGCCAGCGCCACCTTCACCTCGACCGCCTCGGGGTCGAGCCTCACGTCGTCGAGGCCGACCGCCTTCAGGTAGTTCTGCGGGTCGCGGTGGAAGGCCGAGGCGACATCGGGATTGTCGAACACGTCCTGCGCCAGGAGGCTGAGTGCTGCGACATCCCTCCAGGCCTCGGGCGGAACGTCGGTGCGGCTCATCGACAGCCTGAGGAGATCGTGCTGGAGAGGCGTGCGCGGTCTGACACTTTCGGGCACGCCGTACACCCGGCCCGCGCCGGGCCCCGAGCCTGAGACATTTTTCAGTCCCGCGACGCCGGCCACGAGGGCCGACAGACCGATCGAGCTGCGTTTGAGAAACGTCCTGCGCTTCATGGGAACCCCCTGTGATTTCGCCAGACGACCGTCACGATCCGAACCCGACACGCGGCGGGCCGCCGTCCGGTGCCGGGGGCGCGTCCTGCCGGGCGGGGGCGAAGCTCGGGTCGGAGCGCCGTTCCAGCGTCCGCATCATCTGGTAGCGGAACATCACCTCCGGGACCTTCTCGAGGTAATGTGCGGCCAGGATTTTTCGGACGCGCGGGTTCAGGAACAGCGCGGCGCACGTCTGGCAGGGATGCGTCGCGCCGTCCGGGAAGGCAAGAGCGGGGTCTTTTTCCGTCGCGAAGAAGAAGATCTTCTCGGGACCCTCCACGCGGATCCAGATCTTCAGGAAGTCCTCCATCTGGCGGTCGTACAGATCGCGCAGGCGGGTCCGGCGCGCGTCGCCGATCTTCATCTCGGGGATGTGCTCGAAGGTCAGGCCGCAGCACGACGCCACCTTCTCGTCGGGCGTGATCACCAGGTTCTCGATCACGTTGTCGCAGCCCTGGAAGCGGTCCAGCCGCTCGCGCGTCCGATAGATCCCCTCCGGCTGCGCGATCTCCACGTCGTCCTGGAAGGGGATCCAGATGTTGTTGAGCAGGTCGAGTGAGGAGCGGGCCGGGCTCGTGCGCATGAATTCGGCGAGGACCGGGTCGGCGAGGGCCTGCTCCATCGTGAACCGGGCGCCCGAGCGCCCCTCGACGACGATGAGCGCCCGGATACCGGACTCGGCGGCGGCGACGGCGCCGTGGACGATCCGCTCGAAGGGGACGAATTTCTGGTGGTCGTCGCCGGTCGAGAAATTGAGCTCGGTGAGTCCCGCCTCGTACAGGGGAAGGATGCGCTCGCGCGCCGCCCGCGGCGAGGTGGCCCAGTAGCCGTTGGTGACGCAGCGCGTCGCCAGGCCGCGGCTGGTGGCGCGCTCGATCGCCGCGTCGAGATCCTGGCGCAGGAGAAAGCACTCGCCGCCCGAGAAGACCACCAGCCGGAGGCTGGGGAAGTCGCCGGCCGCCTGGTCGATGTAGTCGAGGATGCGCTCGATCGGAATGCGTCCCTGCACGTGCGGATTGCTCTCGAAGCAGCATTGCGCGCAGGCGGCCGTGCAACGGTACGTCGGCAGGATGGTCAGGTGCGTCGGCCCGTGCGCCAGGGGATCGACCTTCATGGGGACCTCGTTCCTGGGGGCGGGGAAGCGATCGCGAAAAAGTGCGGGGCGGGATGTCGGCCCCGAGTATACGACGCGCCGGCGCCAAGTCAACCGAAATATGCGATCGATTATCCTGTATTCCTTGCTGGGCGGGTCTTTCAGGCGAGACGTGCGCGCGCCTCTCCGCGTCGTGTCACGCTCCCGGACATCGCCGGCCCCCGGCCGGCCCGATCTGTCCGGTGGCGAGGCGCGGTATCCTGTCATCCCATGCACGAACTCGAAGCCACGTCGATCGGCTACATCGCGCTCGTCGCCGCGGCCGCGCTCGCGGCGATCCTGGAGCGTCTGCACGCACTGGGTCATGAGACGCGTCTTCTGGAGTCGGGGGCCGAGGAAGTGGCCCCCTGGGTCTACCGCCTGATGGTGCCTGTCTACATCGCGGTCTTTCCCGCGGCGATCGCCGAGCATGTCGTCCTGGGCAGACACCCACCCGCGCCGTTCGCGGCCGCGATGGTCGTCCTGTTCCTCTCGGCCAAGGGTCTCAAGCTGTGGGCGATCCGGAGTCTGGGAGATCTGTGGACCATGCGCGTGATCCTGCCGCGACCGTTGCGCGTCGTCACCGCGGGTCCGTATCGCCACGTGCGGCATCCGAACTACGTCGCGGTCCTGGTCGAGGTGACGGCGCTGCCGCTCGCCGGGGGAGCCTGGATCACCGCCTCGGCCGCCGCGGTCCTGTTCCTGGCGCTCCTCCGGGCGCGCGTCCTCACGGAGGAGCGGGCGCTCCTGGCCCGTGCCGAGTACGCGGCGGCGATGGGAGACCGGCGGCGCTTCGTCCCGGGGGGCGGGCGGTGAAGGGGGCGAGGACCGGGGTCGCTGCGCTTCTGGTCGTGTGCTGCATGGCACCGGCCGCGGCCGCCGGCGAGATCACGCTTCCCCTCGACGCGCAGGCGAGCAGCCTGAGCTTCACGATCAGCCGCCCCGGCGAGACGATCGAAGGCACGGCCCGGCGGTTCGAGGGGGAGGTCACGTTCGACCCGCAGGATCTGACGCGTGGAGGCTCGACCGTCCTCAGGGTGCAGGCGGTCTCGCTCGAGACCGGCAATCGTCTGCGCGACCGCAAGATGCGCAACACGCACCTGGAGATCGAGCGCTTCCCGGAGATCGTCTTCAAGTCGACGTCGATCCGGGTCGGATCCGGAAAGGCGCTGGTCGAGGGCGTCCTCAGCCTGCACGGGGTCGACAGGACGCTCATGGTCCCGGCGACGATCCGGTATGATAGCGGTGTCCTGACAGCCGAAGGGAACGCCGATCTGACCTACAGCGATTTCCGGATTCCGATCCCGCGCTTCCTCTGGCTGGTCATGGACGACGTGATCGCCGTGCATTTCCGCCTGGTGGCGGGGACGGCGCCGCGCTGAGGGGGTCATGGTCCACGTTCGCGAAAGACACTGGGCCGACGAGATCGCCGACGAGATCCTGAAGCAGGGTCCCGGCCCGCACGAGATCTCCACAGGGATCTCGCCTTCGGGGGAGATCCACATCGGCAACCTGCGCGAGGTGATCACCGCCGACGTCATCTACCGCGTCCTGACGGAGCGCGGTGTCCAGGTGACGCTCAACTACGTGGCCGACAATTTCGACCCTCTCCGGAAGGTCTATCCGTTCCTGGACGCCGCGGTCTATTCGGGCCACATCGGCAAGCCGCTCTCGGAATTCCCCTGCCCGTGCGGCAAGCACGAATCCTACGCGTCCCACTTTCTCGAGCCGTTCCTCGCGTCGCTCGAGACGCTCGGCATCCAGGTCAAGGTCTACTACGCCGATCGGATGTACAAGTCCGGGATCCTCGTGCCGCAGATCCTCCAGGCGCTCAAGGGGCGGGACGTCATCGCCCGGATCCTGCAGGAGTGCACGGGTCGCAAGGTCGAGCCGGAGTGGAGCCCGTTCAACCCGATCTGCCAGGCGTGCGGCAGGATGACCGAGACGATCGTGAAGGGGTTCTCCGAGAAGAACCTGACGGTCGACTACGTCTGCAAATGCGGCGGGCGCGGCACGGTGTCGATGCAGGGGGGCGGCAAGCTCACCTGGCGGGTGGACTGGCCCGCCCGCTGGGCGCGGATCCCGGTGACCATCGAGCCGTTCGGCAAGGACCACGCGACGCGCGGCGGCTCGTACGACACCGGCGCCCTCATCTGCCGGGACGTCTTCAAGGCCCCTCCGCCGTTTCCCATCACCTACGAGTGGATCTCGTTCAAGGGGAAGGGGGAGCTGAAGAAGAGCAAGGGGAACATCCTGTCGGTCCACCGGATGCTCGAAGTCCTGCCACCCGAGGTGCTGCGCTATCTCATCGTCAAGACCCGGCCGATGCGCTCGATCGGATTCGACCCCGGCCTGCCGCTCCTGTCGCTGATCGACGAGTTCGACGACGCCACCTCGCAGAGCCGCGACCCGCGCGCCCTGCAGCTCTCTGAGGCCGGCCGGTTCCAGGCGGTCGGAGTGCCGTTCCGGCACCTGGTGAACGTGGTGCAGATGGCCGACTTCGACCTGGATCAGGCGGTCGTGATCCTGAAGCGCAACGGCTACCCGGTCCCGGACCCGGAGGCGCTCAAGGAGCGGGCCGGCTATGCCATCCGCTGGCTGCGTGAGTTCGCGCCCGAGGACGTGAAGTTCTCGGTCGAGCGCGCCCTTCCAATGGCGGCGCGCGCTCTCGAACCGTCGCAGCGCGCGTTTCTCTCCCGCCTTGCCGAGGGCCTGCGCGAGGGGATGAGCGGCGAGGAGATCCACGCGCTCATCTATGAGGTCGCGAAGGAAGTGGGAATGGAGAAGACGACGGCGGCCTTCGAAGCGATCTACCTGGCGTTCCTGGGACAGCCCAAGGGGCCGCGCGCCGGCTGGTTCCTCGCCTTCCTGGAGCGTGACTTCGTCCTGGCGCGCCTGCGCGAGGCGGGACGGGCGGCCGCGGCATGAGGAGCCGTGCGGCGGGTCTTCTGCTCGCAGCGAGCCTCCTGGCCCCGTTCTCGATCGCAGGCGCGCAGACGCCCCTCAAGGACGCCTATCTGAAGCGCTTCGTCGGGAAACCGGCGCCCCCCCTCGTCCTGAAGGACATGAAGGGAGTCCCCGTCAAGTTGTCCGACTATCGCGGCAGGGTGGTCCTCCTGAACTTCTGGTACTCCAGCTGCTTTCCCTGCCGCATGGAGACGCCCGATCTGATCGCGTTGTACGAGGCGTACAAGGAACGCGGTCTGGTCGTCCTGGGAATCAACACCGACCCTCTGATCATGCCGCAGGACGGCGGGGAGATGCTGCGGCGATTCATCGACAGCTACAAGATTCCCTATCCTGTCCTGGTGGCCGATCGCAAGGTGTACGACGACTACGGCCGGGCGCCGATCGCCCCCATCACACTCCTCATCGACAGACAGGGCTCGATCGCCCGGGTCTTCTGGGGCGCGACCCGGGGACCGGTCTTCGAGAGTTCCGTCCGCCCCTATCTCGAAGCCCGCGCCGCCGCCACGCCGGGGCGCGTCACCCCCTCGGTCCCGTAAACGGCGGTCGCCCAGTCCAGGTAGCGCCTCTCCCCCTCGTCGGGCGAAAGGCGCGGCCACGTGACGTTCCTGCCGCCACCGCCGGCGTCCACGGCGATGCCGTCCCCCCACCACAGCGCGGGGCTTCGCGCCAGCAGGGCGGCCCCGAGACAGGTGGCATCGGGAGACTCGCGCACGACGATCGGACGCTGCAGGAGATCGGCCTGCGCCTGGAGCAGCGTCCGGCACCGCGTCAGGCCGCCGGCCACCAGGACGGGGAGCGGTCCGGAGGCGGAAGCGGCGCCGCCCGGGACCCGGCCCGGCGCCGCGTGCTGCTCGGCGACCCTGATGATCTCCGCGCAGCGGCAGGCGACCGACTCGACCACGGCCCGCAGGAGGGACCGCGGCGAGGCGCCGCGCGTGTCCCCGACGAAGCGCGGCCTGGCGGTCGTATCCCAGCGGGGCGCCCCCAGACCGGCGACCGCGGGCAGGAAATGGACCGTGCGCGGCCGGCCGTCGTCGGCGCCCAGGAAGCGGTCCAGGTCGCGGGTCCGCAGCCGGAGTCTCAACCTTTTGATCGCCCAGTCGATCGCGGTCGCGGCGGCGTTCACCGGTCCCTCGACCGCGAAACGCCTGGCCGTCCTCCCCTCGGTTCCCGAATCTCCCCAGGACGTCAGCAGAGTCGTGAGGAGACCCGGGACGCGCGCAAGCCTGCGGCCGGTGCTGATCAGCACGAATGCTCCCGAACCGTAGTTGATTGTCGTGACCCCTTCGGCCCTGCAGCCCAGGCCGATCTGGGCCGCCTGCTGGTCTCCCGTCATCGCGCCCAGGCGCAGGGCCCGTCCGGCCACCGCGAGATGCAGGGGCGTCGCCAGTGTCGTGGGGACGAGCGCGGGCAGCGCCGGAGCGTCCAGGAGGGGCGCAAGGCCAAAGGCCTCGAACAGATCCGGATCCCAGGACAGGGTCTCGAGATCGAACAGGAGAGTGCGCTGCGCGTTCGCGTGATCGATCGCGTACGAGGCCCCCTCGCCGAGGCGCCAGAGGAGGAAGGTGCCGAGCGTGCCCCACAGCGCCCGACCCGCCGCCACGAGACGGCGAAGCCCCCTGACATGCGAGAGGGCCCAGGCCAGCTTGGATGCGGAATAGTAGGGCGTGAGCCTCAGACCCGTGCGCGCCACGACAGCGTCGTCGAGCCGTCCGGCTCGCCGCATCGATTCGCACAGCGCTTCGCCGCGCAGGTCCTGCCAGGAGTACGCGGGCGTGAGAGGCCGGCCGGTCCGGCTGTCCCAGAACAGGATCGTCGAACGCTGCGTGGCGATCCCGAGGTCGAGAGGCTCGGGACGCCGCGGCATGGCGGCGCGCAACGCCAGGAGCGAGGCGCCGAGGATCTCCTCGGCGTCGTGCTCGACGCGGCCCGCCCGGCCGCGCCGGGTCGCGATCCTGCGGCGCGCAGCCCGGCCCGGCCGGCCGCGGTCCGAAACCAGGACGGCCTTGACGCTGGACGATCCGAGATCGACCCCCGCCGGCATGCGGCGCATTGTACCGCCGCGCGCGGGCGCCGCGGCCCGTCCTGTCGAGTATGATTCGGCCGAGGCGTCCCGTGGCGGCGATCGCGAACGTCCTGACGGTCGACTTGGAGGAGTGGTTCCACATCGACGAGCGGATCATCCCGCCCGGCGAGTGGGACCGGCTGCCCGGACGCGCGGTCGAGAACACGCGCGCGCTCCTGGATCTCCTCGATGTCTGCGGGGTGCGGGGAACGTTCTTCGCCGTCGGCTGGGTCGCGGCGCGCCACCAGGACTTGATCCGGGAGATCCACGAGCGCGGTCACGAGGTGGGGGTGCACGGCTACCTGCACATGGCGGTCGCCCCCATGTCCGACACGGAGTTCCGCGCCGACCTGATCGCCGCGCGCCGGGCCGTCGAAGGGGGCACGGGGGAGCCGGTCCTCGGCTACCGCGCGCCGCGCTGGAGTCTCGGAGGCGCGCCCGGAGCCGGGCGGCGCGGCCGCGCCTCGGGGGTCGTGACGGCGGCGCTGGACGCGCTCATCGCGGCCGGCATCCGCTACGATTCCAGCCTGGCGCCGATCGTCTACATCGGCGACCCCGCGTGGCCGCGCGATCCCTACCGCATCGAGCGGCCGGGGGGATCGATCCTCGAGCTGCCGCCTCTCGTCGGGCGCCGCTTCGGCGTGCGCCTGCTGTTCGCGGGGGGCTGGGCCCTGCGGCGCGTCCCGAATCGTCTCCTGCTGAACGAGATCGCCCGCCGCAACGGACGCGGCGC